>CAZWPU010000066.1:3345-8598 GCA_964635605.1 uncultured Bacteroidales bacterium
GTGGTTAGAAAAATAAATAAAAAACCAGCAAAAGGGATAAATCGAGTAAACTGGGATTTACAATATGCATCTACTTACCCGATAAACCTTAAAAATGATAAATTTAATCCATTAAATAATGATCGAGGATTTTGGTTGGTATTACCGGGTAATTATTCTGTATCCGTTTCAATGTATAAAAAGGGTGAGTTTATTCCTTTAATCGACGAACAAAAATTTACAGTTAAGCCCCTGAAAAATACTACATTGCCAGCACCAAATCGAGAAAAAATGGTTGAATTTAAACACAATTTTGCGGAGCTTGGACGAGTTATGCAGGGCGCTATTGAACTTAATAAAGAATTAATAAATAAAGTTGCCCATATGAAACAGGCTATTGTGACATCGCCTAATATTTCCCAAAAACTTTTATTTGATGCGGAAAGTATTGAAAAAGAACTGGATGAAATACGGTTTACTTTTGAAGGAAACCAACCTAAAGCCAGCAGTGAAGAGATCCCTCCTGCTCCAGTTCCTTTAACCCGCAGATTGCAGTATGTATATTGGGGACAATCCAATTCAACATCTGCCATTACACAAACCAGTAAAATGGCATATCAAATTATTCAGGAGAAACTACCTGTATTAATTGAAAAACTTGAGGAAATCAACAATGTAAAAATCAAAAACCTGGAAAACAAATTAAACAAAGCGAATGTTCCCTATACTCCAGGTAGAATCTTAAAATTGAATTAATATGGATAAGCAAATCATAAATTAATTCTTTATTCGTAAAAAAACCGGGCTTGATAACCCGGTTTTTTATTTTGATAAACAGCATAAATTTATTGACAAACGAATATTTTAAAAATAAACCCTGCTGATTATTTAAGCGTATATAAGCATAAAAAAAGACATCTTAAAAAACTTTTTTAGTTAAAATTTTATCAAATAAAAGTAGGGATTATTTATCATGAAAAGGAAAATTGCATTAATTTTAAGTATCGTTATCATTGTAACTATTTGTATATCATGCTCAACAACACAAAAGTGTCCGGCTTATGCAGATAACAATGCCGTAATAGAACAAAATGGATAAATTTTATTTTGTAATTTTTTTTTTTAGTTTTGTATACACGCAATAAGATAAATTATTTAACATCCAAACATTATGAAAAAAATCATTGTAGCAGTAGTATTGGCATTATTTGCTGTAGCAGTTCTAAGCTCTTGTAAAGGTCAGGACTGTCCTGCATATAGTCAAACAGACGTTGAACAAACGAACGTTAATGTATAGTAAGTAGTATTTATTCTAAAAGAATAATTTAAGTTACTACTTTTAACCTGTCTCAAATTTTTCTATTTTTACTTTTTTTGAGGCAGTTTTTTTATTTATGAACAAACGTTATATATATTTTTTTCTTTTTTTATTTATTTTTTTTGGGACAATTCTTCCTGCCCAGGAGTTACCCGATGATATGCCCAAAATATTTTACAAGAACGAAAAAACGGCAGGTATATATCTAAATAGTAACGGATGGGGATTAAGCTACAGATATGGTAGCAGAATAAACTATTTTGAGAAAAAAATTTACGATATCGACTTTTCCATCATAAAGCATGCGAAGGAAATAAAATCTACCTCTTCGTTTTTAACTTCCGAATCATTCATTTTTGGGAAACGGAATCATGTTTTTGATTTAAGATTTGGCTACGGCAAACAAAATGAAATTTTTCCCAAAAAAAGTCCCGGTTCCGTTGCTATAAGATATTTTTATTCTATTGGTCCATCAATAGCGTTACAAAAACCCATATATTACAAAATATTATATCCGGTAAACGATTCGCTTTATAGTGAACGTGAAGAAAAATTTAATCCGGACATTCACACCTCAGGCGATATTAGCGGAAAAGCATCTTTCTTTACCGGCATAGATGAAATAGGGATAATACCCGGAGCATTTATAAAAACCGGATTTAATTTTGAATTTAGTCAATCAGAAAATATAATTCATGCATTGGAAGCAGGCGTTATGTTTCAGGCCTATCTTAAAGATTTAGATCTCATGGCCGTTGATGATAATCAACAATTTTTATTTGTACTATTTTTAAGCTATCGAATTGGAAGAATTGTGAATGCACAAGATATCTCTGAAGATTTTTATAAAAGAAGAAAGAAAAAATTTAACCTTTTTTAATGGCCTCGCTTAATGTTTTAACACTAGTCATACTTCAAAATTGTTATTAAACATTTTGTTCATTAAATTTCCCGGATAACGCTTATAAATATTATCATTTAAGGACTATAACCAGCACCCAAAAAACATCCAAAAACGAGCTATTTAGATTAATTCTTGACAATTTCTTGAAGAATTAGTTATTAATATATAATTTTGGACTTAATTTTATAAACAAGTTAAAATAGAAGAGATATGTCAAAAATAAAAGTAGCTATCAACGGATTTGGGCGAATTGGAAGAAACGTATATAAAATTGCCCTGGAAAGAGATAATATTGAAATCGTAGGGATAAACGACTTAACTGATACCAAAACATTAGCCCATTTATTGAAATATGATTCAACACAGGGAAAGTTTAACGGTACAGTATCTTATAATGATGATTCGATTATTGTAAATGGCAAAAAAGTTAAAGTATCGTCAGAGAAAAATCCAGCCGATATCCCATGGGCAGAAACTCCTGATGTGGTAATTGAGTCTACAGGTATTTTCAGAAAAAAAGAAAGCGAAAAAGGAGGTTATGGCGATCACCTAAAAAATGGAGCCCAAAAAGTTATTTTAACCGTACCGGCCAAAGATCAAATTGACAGAATGATTGTATTAGGAGTTAATGATGAAGATCTTAGTAGCGAAGACACCTGCGTTTCAAATGCATCATGTACAACAAACTGTCTTGCTCCTGTTGTAAAAGTTTTAAAAGATAAATTTGGTTTTGAAAGTGGTTTTATGACAACTGTTCATTCTTATACTAACGATCAAATGATCTTGGATGCTCCTCATTCCGATTTAAGAAGAGGTCGCTCAGCAGCAGTTTCGCAAATTCCTACAACAACAGGTGCAGCAACAGCTGTAGGTAAAATTTTACCTGAGTTAGAAGGAAAAATTGATGGTATGGCTATTCGAGTTCCTACGCCAACAGGATCATTAATAGACCTGGTCGCAAATCTTAAAAAAGAGGTATCTAAAGAAGAAGTAAATAAAGCGATGAAAGAGGCTGCCGAGGGGCCGATGAAAGGGATTCTAGAATATACCGAAGATCCTATTGTTTCGGTTGATATCATTCACAATCCACATTCATCCATTTTTGATGCCTTAAGTACTATGGTAATTGGTAAAACAGTAAAAGTTATTTCATGGTACGATAATGAATGGGGCTATTCATACCGAGTAGTTGACTTAATTGAAAAATTATAATAATATTTTAATTAAAATTTAAAAAGCTTAAGATAATAAAACATCTTAGGCTTTTTTTTATGTAAAAAAACATATAGCTAATAAGTTTCAATCAACTTAAAGGGAACATTAATGAGGGTTTGATAATGTTTTCCTAATTCAAACACCGCTTCATCATCTTCTTCATAATACCAGTTAATTTGGCATTTTTTATCTTGCAAATGAAAATTCTGAATTAGTTGAAAAAATTCAAGAATAAACTTTGATGAACCGCTGTTTATATATTCCAGTTGAATTTCTAAGTTTGTTTCTTTTTGAGGTTTATCAAAATATTTTTTTACCCAATCAAACAATTCATTATAAAATTCTTCCGGGTTTTCGGGTATTGAGCGACCTGTTATTTTTAATATTCCTGTATTAGAATCGAAATTAACATAAGGTGTTTTAACTGTTTTTTCAATAACCAATTCTTTCATCATATTGAAAATATTTTATTTCACTTAATTGTTACTCATATCGTAATGAAACGATTGGATCTAATTTTGATGCTTTTATTGCCGGGAATAAACCGGATATCAATCCAACGATAAAACAAAGCACCACCCCGGAAAATATCCATATCCAGGGAATTACAAATACGCCACCAGTTATTAAAGATACAACATTTCCCATTAAAATTCCTAAAATAATGCCAAAAAACCCTCCTAATTGTCCTATAAGAACCGACTCATAAAGAAACTGGCGTCTTATAATCGAAGCTTTTGCTCCAATGGCTTTTCGTATGCCTATTTCCCTGGTCCTTTCCGTAACAGAAACGAGCATAATATTCATTAACCCTATTGCTGCACCAAATAATGTGATAATTCCAATAATTGTAGCTGCTATGGTAACATATTTAATATTCTCTATCAATAAATTCGCAAGATTATCACTCGTTTCAATAGAAAAATTATCTTCTTCAAAACTTCTCAAATTTCTAATCACTCTAAATATCCCTTGCGCTTCATTAATAGCGGCATCTAATAATTTTGAATCATGAGGTAAAACATCAATCTTAAAATTCATATTTGGCCGTGAAAAATATTGCCTGACACTTGTAATGGGCAGGATACACATTTTATCACCTGATGCACCAAAACTGGAACCTTTAGCTTTAAGTACGCCAATAACCTTATATTTATCGCTACCTATTCTTATTACACTACCTATTGCCGAATCGTTAAGTGCAAATAATTCTGTAGCTAAATTTTTCCCAATAACTACAGTGTGTGCATTCGATTGTATCTCGTTCAAATTAAAATTACGTCCTCTTTCAATTTCATATCCTGCAGTAAATAAATAATTTTCATCAGCCCCAACTACACTAATATTCGGATTTGTTTTCTCCGATTTATATTTTACGGTTGCCATGTCTGAGGCCCATGTGGATATTGAAACTAATGCAGGAAAATTAAATTCTTCTTTGAACTTTTGAGCTTCACGATACGTAATACTTTCAAATCGTTTTACACTTCCTCCCATACTTACTCTACTATTTCGATTTACAATAGAAAAAGTGTTGGCTCCCATATTCCTAAACTCGTTACTGATTGAACTTTGGATTGAATCAATAGCCGTTAAGATGCCAACCAAAGCCATGATACCAAAAGCGATAATAAAAACAGTTAATACAGTACGTAATAAGTTTGACCGGATGGAACTTATCGCTATTTTTAAATTTTCCTTAAAAAAAAATCTCGATGATATCATAAGCCAAAAATAACACTTCTTATTTACATTTACTACCCGATTCATTCATAAACTTTGAGAATTATAAACAAAAAATTTTTTCATGAAAAGGTTAACTTGTACTTTTTATATA
>CAZWPU010000067.1:0-8466 GCA_964635605.1 uncultured Bacteroidales bacterium
AGATTTTTTTTAACGCTCACGGTGCTTGTTTTTCGGCTCGCCGGACAATGCCAATTCGAAAACAAATCGTCAAACAAAAAAATAATCAACTATCTGGAAAAAATTTAAACCCGGTGGGATTACACGTTTATAAAACGAACCGCAAATTACAATCCATGAGAATAATCCACTGGTTCACCGGGGGGTATGGTTACCATCCGACAAAATACTCAGCAAGCACCATAGGCCATTCCTTGCAGATAACAAACATGCCGCGGAATATTGAAATTATAATACAACCACGGAATTGAAACTTTGATTTTATTTATTCTTT
Source organism: uncultured Bacteroidales bacterium (assembly GCA_964635605.1). Classification (GTDB taxonomy): domain Bacteria; phylum Bacteroidota; class Bacteroidia; order Bacteroidales; family UBA12077; genus UBA12077. Next base: position 314 of record CAZWPU010000067.1, read on the forward strand.
ACTGGACAGTAATAATAAATAATCAAATTTGAAGGTTCATGATTAATTATTGAAATAAACTTTTTAAGTTTGTAACTGGGTTTTTTATGATGCAATTATGAAAATTAACTACTTACAATACGCGATATTTTTTTTCCTTATTTTTTGGATGAGCGGCTGTGCTAAAATTGTAGCACCCACCGGAGGGCCTAAAGATGTTGAGCCTCCTAAAGTATTATCCAGCAATCCACCTAATCTTTCAACCAACTTTAAAGGCAAAAAAATTGAGATTACTTTTGATGAATTTATTCAATTAAAAGATTTAAATCAAAAATTGGTGGTTTCTCCACCCCTTGATGAGAAACCGGAAATTACCGTGAAGGGGAAATCATTGATCATCGAATTTTTTACTGAACTTATAGATTCTACAACCTATAATATTTACCTTGGAAATTCGGTACAGGATTATAACGAAGGAAATCCTATCGAGAATTTTCAATATGTGTTATCTACAGGCGAATATATCGACTCGATGTCTATTGAAGGAAAAGTATTAAATGCCTTTAACCTTTTACCTCAAGAAGACGTGCTGGTGATGTTATATAGTGATTTTTCCGACTCAATACCCATAAAAAATATCCCGGAATATATTTCTAAAACTGATAAGGAAGGATTCTTCCAAATTAATAATATACGCAACGACACGTTTAAGATTTTTGCTTTACGTGATGCAAACAAAAATTACCTTTACGATCTTCCCAATGAGAAAATTGCTTTTTCCGATTCGGCTGTAAAGTTCAGGATGGACACTAAACCGGTGGCAGATACGATATTTGTAGCCGATTCTTTATTGGCTGATCCCAACGAAATGATCGTAGATACAATTTGGATAGCCTCCGAAAAGTTTTCATCAGATTCTTTAAACACGGATACTGCTGATTTTGAAAAAGACAGCATGGTGGTCATAAAACATAAACCCATTGATACCATAATTACGACCATGAAGTCGTATTATCCCGTTCCGGTATTTTATTTAATGTTTTTTAACGAAGATAAAGAAACCCAGTATCTGGTAAACTCAAAACGTGACGATAAACGCAAAATGGAGATTATGTTTAATAAACCCATAAAAGACAGTGTGGCCGTTGAGTTAGTGGATACTACCGTTGAATCGAAATGGTATATTCAGGAAACAAGCCTGACAAATGATACGATTTTTTATTGGCTGACAGATTCGTCGCTTTATAACAAAAAGGATTTAAAAACAACCATAACCTATCAAAAAGAAGATTCAAACTTGGTTTACCAGTGGACTACCGATACCCTTAATTTCAGATACTTTGAACCAGAAAAGAAGAAAGGGGATGATTCGGATACGTCGCTTGCCATTGGGTTAAATGTGAAAAATAAATCAACGTTTGATTTGAACAAACAAATTAAGCTACAATTTAATACTCCGATAAAAGCGGTTGATGCCGAAAAAATAAGTCTGTTTACCAAAGAGGATACCCTGGAAAAGGAAGTGGATGTCAAGCTGGTAAAAGATAGCCTGTTTTTTAGACGATATACAATTTTAAATACTTACACCGAGGATTCTGATTATAGGCTGGAAATTTTCCCGCAAGCATTTACCGATATTTATGGTGCTGTAAACGATACGATTATTGTGGCATTTAAAACCCAAAAGCTTGATTATTACGGCAAAATTTTAGCCAATGTTACCGGCATTGATTCTTCATTTCAAGTCATTGCGCAACTGGTTGTGTCTGAAAAGGAGGAAGAAAAAGTGTATCGCGAAAAAGTAATTCTTAATGATCAGACGATCGATTATGCCTATTTACCCCCTAAAGAGTTTCTGTTTAAAATTATTGTGGATGTGAATTTTAACGGAAAGTGGGATACGGGCGAATATTTGGAACATATACAACCCGAAGAGGTTTTTTATTACGATAATCCGATCAACGTTCGATCAAACTGGGATATGGAAATTAATATGACCGTAAAAAATAATAAATGATGTCCGTATTATTAGAGTTTGCAATGTTCCCTACCGACAAAGGAGACAGCGTTAGTCAATATGTTGGTGAAGTAATTCAAATGATCAAAGAAAGTGGCGTTTGCTATAAGCTAACTGCTATGGGAACCATCATTGAAACCGAAACCATTGATGAGGCCCTCGCTATCGTAAATAAATCATACAAAGTGCTGGAGCCTTATTCTAATCGCGTTTATTCTTCAATCAAACTGGATATCCGAAAAGGGAAATCAAACCGGTTGGAAGAAAAAATAAAATCAATAGAATCGAAGATTGGAAAAGTGGATCATTAATATTTTTTAATAGCTTTAGATGTATTAAACCCGCACATTTTTGGCGGGTTTTTTTTGTTGATATTTTTTTAGATATTTAACCTTTAAAAAGCATTGCTCATGGAAGGTGAAAAAAAGCGATTTCTTTACAGTTTAGTTTTTCCCGGATTTTTTTTATTGCTTATCTGGCTGATAAAAATAGTTGAAGTTACGCTTCACTTAAATTTTACGTTTCTAGGAATTTTCCCTTTACGGGTAAAAGGGTTGATAGGCATTGTTACCGCTCCGCTTGTTCATTCCGATTTTCAACATCTTGCAGCCAATAGCTTGCCCCTTTTAATATTAGGTGCCGGACTGTTTTATTTTTACCGTAAAATCGCGGGTAAAGTCTTTTTGCTCATCTATCTAATCTCTAATATCTGGATATGGTTTGGTGCACGCTATGCCTATCATATTGGAGCCAGTGGAATCATTTATGGCATGGCATTCTTTTTGTTCTTTAGTGGGGTAATTCGGAAAAATGTCAAGTTGATGGCTATATCTCTCCTGGTTGTTTTTCTTTATGGAAGCATGGTTTGGGGGCTTTTGCCTATTCAACCCCATGTTTCATGGGAGTCGCACCTGATGGGTGCTATTGCCGGATTTGTGCTTGCCTTTTATTATCGCGATAGAGGACCTAGAAGAAAAATTTATAGCTGGGAGTTTGAAGAAGAAGAGGAAGAGGAGGATGAGAATGCTTATTGGAATGTAAATTATCATTATAAAGAAAATGAAGATGAAAAAAATCAACCATAAATTAATATTATCTCTGCTGACCTTTAGTTTGGTTTTATTTTCATGCCACATCAAATCTCAGGATAAGAAATATACTCAAACCGGTATTGCCAGTTTTTATGCCGATAAATTTGAGGGCCGGAAAACTGCCAGTGGAGAAATTTATTATCATATAAGAAAAACCGCAGCGCACCCCAAATTGCCTTTTGGGAGTGTGGTAAAAGTTACGAACCTCGAAAACCATAAATTTGTTGTCGTTCGAATTAACGATCGGGGGCCTTTTGTTCAAAATCGTATTATCGATTTGTCAAAGTCGGCAGCGCAAGAATTGGGATTTGTTGATACGGGACTGGCTAAAGTAAGCATTGAACTTATCGCGTCAACCGATGACCTTCCGGGAAAAGATTCGAAAAATGTTGAAAAATCAGAATACTACCAGCTTGATGCTCAAAAAGTGTCTCCAAAAGGAAGTGGGATTCAGGTGGGTAGCTTTTCTGCGAACGAGAATCTTTTAAGATCCGTAGAGCATTTACAAAAAAAATATAATAAGCCCGTTTTTGTGGAAATAGCCGAAATGGGAGGACAAAAACTTTTTCGAGTGGTTGTGGGTCATTTCGCAACGCAACAAGAAGCCGAAAAATTTAAAAAAAGTTTACTCCACGAATTTCCCGATTGTTACGTGGTATCCTTCAAAAAATAACTATCCTTGCGTTCTGAAAGCTTCCCCAAGGTGTAATTCTTTAGGATTGGTGCTCATAACAGGAATGTTTGCTTTATTAAGCATTTGTTGAGCATAACTGCCCATAACAAAGTTCGAGAGGTCTTGCGATTGCTCTGTCATGATTGAAATTAAATCGGCTTTCACCTTTTGGGTATAATCAATGACAATATCGGTTAGGTTTGATCCGATTAAAGAATCTTTTTTAACCTTTATCCCTTTGTTTTCGATATATTCACATACCTGGTTTGAGTATGCATTTAATTTTTTCGCAATATCGTCGGTTTGTAATGAGGTGATGGTAACCACATGAATTTCGGCATTAAACCATTTGGCCAGCTCAACGGTAAAAGGAACTTTTTGTCTTGTGTCTGCGGTAATATCCAGTGGTAAAACAATTTTTTTAATTTTTCTAGGGATTTTGTTTCCTCTAATGGTAATAACCGGTTTGTTTGTTGCAGAGATGATCTTAAACGCATTGCTGCCAATAAAAAATTTCTCAAAACCTGATGCTCCATGGGTGGATGCAACAATAAAAGAATCGTTATAGGCATTAGCCTGAGCTACTATCTCGCGATAGATTCGGCCGGTTCGAATCACATATTTAAGTTTTACTCCCGGAGGTAAATGCGGTTGATAATTTTCCTGGATTTGTTTGAATTGTTTTTCCGCAAACCGAAGTTCTTCCTCTCTTGTACCGGGATTATAATCGTTGCTTTTTTTTCGTACATACACCATTCGTATTTCGCAATCAATTTTTTTGGAAAAAAGCATGGCTAATTCCAGCCCTTTTAAAGCTTCTTCAGAAAAGTCTATAGGTACAATAATGTGATACATGACGTTAAGGTTTTAATAAATTACTAAAATAAGGATATTTTTTTGATATTCGAAAGCTTTTTCTCCGCAGGAGGTATTTTTAAAGTGATTTTTTTTTAATATATTTGATACTGTCAGTTTGTTTATGCTTTACTTAAGACTTAAGCATGCCCTTGAATAAAGATTTAACCTCACCTTAATCGAACATTTTATGTCGCAAAAAATGAAGAAAACTCCCGATAGCGAAGCTCATCTTATAAGCAATAAAAAGTATTTTGATGTGGACGGTCTGGTTTTTTGGCCGGCAGCTATCCTTATTGTATTTTTTATTGCCATAACCCTGTTTGTTGGTAAACCTATGGATAAAATATTTGCTTCTATCCAGGAAAGTATTTCAAGCGTGGGAGGTTGGTTTTTTGTTCTCTCGGTAAATGCCTTTTTGTTTTTTGTTATATATATTGCATTCAGCAAATATGGAAAAATACGATTAGGAGGGCCTCAATCCAAACCGGAATTTTCAACCGGGGCATGGTTCTCTATGTTGTTTAGTGCCGGTATGGGAATCGGTATTTTATTCTGGAGTGTAGGCGAGCCTATTAATCATTTTATTAATCCTCCGAATGCAGATCCACGAACGATTGAAGCGGCTCGCGAATCAATGGAAATAACTTTTTTGCACTGGGGACTTCATGCATGGGGAATATATGCATTGGTGGGTATGTCGCTGGCTTTTTTCACGTTTAATAAAAAATTGCCCTTAACCATTAGCTCTGTTTTTTATCCCTTGTTAGGAGAGAAAGTCCATGGGCCCTGGGGTAAGGTGATAAATATTTTAGCGGTTGTAGCAACACTTTTCGGCCTGGCAACGTCATTGGGAATGGGCGTACAACAGGTTAGCGCCGGACTGGCTCATCTGTTTAACCTGCCCGATACCCTTACGGCACAGGTTCTGCTTATTACGGTGATCACCTTTGCAGCAACAGGATCTGTAATTGCCGGATTAAGCGGTGGAGTAAAAAAGTTAAGTCAGTTAAACATGATCCTTGGGGCCATATTTTTGGTGTTTATGATTATCGTGGGGCCTACCCTGTTTATTTTCAATTCTTTTATCCAGAACGTTGGAGGATACATTCAAAACTTTTTTGAGCTTTCGTTATGGACTGAAACCTATAAACAGTCTGCCTGGCAAAGCGACTGGACCGTATTTTACTGGGCCTGGTGGATTAGCTGGTCGCCTTTTGTGGGGATGTTTATTGCCCGTATATCCAGGGGCCGGACATTGAAAGAATTTGTACTGGGTGTTTTAATTGTGCCTTCCCTGCTTACATTTTTATGGCTTTCGACATTTGGCGGAAGCGCACTCTTTTTAGAATTAAACTCATTGGCTGATGTGGCAACGGCAGTTACCGATAATATTGCCACATCGTTATATGTATTGTTGGAGCAGTTTCCTATATCTTCGGTTACATCTACCGTAGGGGTAATCCTGGTTACCAGTTTCTTTGTCACATCATCCGACTCGGGCTCGTTAGTGGTTGATTCATTAACTGCAGGGGGTAAGCTTGATGCTCCGGTACCTCAGCGTATATTCTGGGCCCTTACCGAAGGAGCTGTTGCAGCCGTATTGCTTATTGGTGGCGGATTGGGGGCGTTACAAACAGCAGCCATCTCTACCGGATTGCCCTTTGCCATTTTGTTAATTATTTTGATGTGGAGCCTGTTAAAAGGGCTTGAAAAAGAACATCAGGGAATGATGGAGGTGAAAAATGAAGCGGAACGGAAAAAATATGTAGAAACGATTACCCGGATGCTTCAAAAAAGAGAGGAGAAAGCATCAAATAAAGATAAAAAATAATGTAGAACCAAAATTTGAAAGCGATGTATACTTTTGATCATATACTTGTTTGCCTCGATTTAAGCGAAATGGATGACGCATTAATTCGTTATGCTAATTACATTGTAACGAAATTTAAGCCGCAGTCAATCACTTTCCTGCATGTAATGAAATCGTATGATATTCCGCCTGAAATGCTGGATGCTTTTCCTCATCTGGACAAACCGCTTACTGAAGTGGTTGAAAATGAGCTACAGGAAAAAATCGAAGAGCTTTTTTCTCCAACCGGAGAAACAGAGACGATTGTTAAAGTTACAGAAGGTGTAACAACAGATACCATTGTAAAGTATACCCGCCAATACAATATAACTTTTACCATTATGGGTAAAAAATTAGGTTACAAAGGTCAGGGAGGTATTGTACGTAAAGTGATCAGCATCATTCCTTCGTCTGTTTTATTGATTAGTGAAACGACCTATCCGCACCTTGAACATTTACTGGTGCGCATGGATTTTTCTAAAATGAGCAGACAGGCACTGAAAATGGCATTAAAAATCAAAGAAATAACCAATGCACAAATATCCTGTCATCATGCATTTAAGCTCCCACTTGAATATTTTCCGCAAAGCTCCCCCGAAAAAGATAAAAAACTGGTTGATTATGCCGAAAAACACAGTAATAAAGAGTTCAATAAATTTTTGAAGAATAATAAATTGTCCGGTGAAGAGATTGATTTTACCAGTTCGTTAGATCCGGAAAATAACGAAGCTGATATTTTATACCGCCATGCACTAACCCTTGGAGCTGATATTATTATTATCGGGTCGAAAATAAAATCCGAGCTGGCGGATATAATTCTGGATTCAACATCGGAAAAGTTAGCAACAGCTGAAAAAAATATTCCTGTGCTTATTATTAAAGATCGTAAACAAACGATAGGTTTTTTAAAAGCACTTTTTAAATCATAAAATCAAAGCATTATGCATTATAAAATATTTTTTCGTGGCCTCATTCTATTGTTAGCGATAACACTTACTGTTACATCGTGCAAAACACCCCCTCCGGAGGAAGAAAACAGAACCCTGCGTATCGTTTATACCGACTGGTCGGAGAGTGTTGCGATAACCCATCTGTCAGCTGTTTTGCTTGAAGAAGAAATGGATTATTCGGTTGAACTAAAACTTGCTGATGTTGAGACAGTATACCGGGAGATTGCCGAAGGAAAGGCCGACATTTTTACCGATGCCTGGTTGCCCCAAACCCATAAATTGTATATGGATCAGTATCCGGATAAAATAGTTAAAATAGGCATTACCTACCCCGAAGCCAGAATTGGATTTGTTGTTCCGCAATACAGCCGTTTAGAAACTATTGCTGATTTGAAGAATTATCCCTTGCCGGTGATAGGAATTGATGAAGGTGCAGGAGTGATGCAAAAAGCTAAAAAAGCACTGAATAAACATGCGTTATCTAATAAGCTTCTTAGTTTATCCGAAGAACAGATGATTCAACACCTGGAAGATTCGATCAAACGAAGGCGGGAGATTGTTATTACGGGATGGGAACCTCACTGGATTTTTGCACGGTATGAGGTGCGATTTCTCGATGACCCGCAAAATCTTTTTGGTGTGATAGAAAATATTTATACCATAGGACGTACAGGCATACAAGAAGAACATCCTCAGGCTATTCGTTTTTTTGAGCGTATGCAACTTACCGAAAAGC
>CAZWPU010000068.1:0-5932 GCA_964635605.1 uncultured Bacteroidales bacterium
CCTCATGATTATGAATCATGCGCTCTAACCTGCTGAGCTACCTCGCCATTATTTATGGGGTGCAAATATAATATTTTATTTTATCTTTTATAATTTGGTTACCTTTTTTCTAAAAAAAATTCATATATTGCAAATAAAGAAAAGAATTACTATTACAAAATAATTTATACATGAAAAATAAAATTGAATTAGAATATTCATTAAATTCATCTCCTAAGATTCTATATCCAAGACTTGTAACACCCGCAGGTTTATCTGAATGGTTTGCAGATGACATTAATATCAATGGAGATATTTATACTTTTATATGGAATGGTTCAGAGCAATCAGCAAAATTATTAACTAAAAAAGAGAACCAACTGGTAAGATATCAATGGACTGAAGATGATGAAGACACCTATTTTGAATTCAAAATTCGAAAAGATGATCTTACCGGCGAAGTAGCCCTTGTAATTACAGATTTTGCTGAAGATGATGAAAAAAATGATGCGATTGATTTATGGAATTCTCAGATTGCTGAATTAAAACATACCCTGGGTCTTTAATAATTAATCATTCATTCCTTTCATTTTCATAAAATAAGTTATTTTTGTAGTCGTTTTATAATAAACCAAAATCTGCAACAGCTATAGTGAAACGATTACATATATTTATATTAAAATCTTATATAGGACCTTTGGTTCTTACCTTCTTTATTTCTCTTTTCATCCTATTAATGCAATTTCTGTGGAAATACATCGACGATCTTGCAGGAAAAGGATTAGAATGGACCGTAATTTTAGAATTAATTGTATATGCATCGGCACGGCTTGTTCCAATGGCTCTTCCTCTTGCTGTTTTGCTCTCATCCATCATGACCTTTGGAAACTTTGGTGAAAATTTTGAACTTACCGCAATCAAATCAGCAGGAATATCTTTACAAAGATTTATGTTGCCTCTCATATACTTAATTATTATTATTAATATCGGAGCGTTCTTTTATTCCAATCATATTATTCCCTATACAAATTTAAAAACAGTTGCGCTTATTTATGATGTAAAAAATCAAAAACCTGAACTACAATTAAAAGCCGGAATGTTTTATAATGGGATTGATGGATATAGTATTAAAATCGGCAAAAAAAATCATAAAACAAATTTATTGGAAGAAATTATGATTTATGATCATACCAAAAATAAAGAAAATATTCAAGTTACCGTTGCCGATTCTGGTTATATGCGAATGACAGCCGATGAAAGAAATCTTATATTAACCCTTTACAACGGATATTCTTATGAAGAGGTGGAGGAAAATAAACGGAGAAAAAAAGAAAAAGTCTATCCTCACCAACGTCATAAATTTGAAAAACAAACGGTAATGATCGACCTTAGCGGATTAAGTTTTGAACGAAGCGATGAAGACCTGTGGAAGAATAATTTCCAAATGCTTAGTCTTGACCAACTTGAGCTTGCTGAAGATTCATTAAACAATCAATTCAACGAACAAATAATAAATTTTACATCTCAACTTAAAAGAAGTAATTATTTTAAAAATGAACTTTTATATACTAAAGATGTGAAAAAATTTAATCATTCAAAAAAAAGTGACATAAATAAAATAACAAAGAAAATAATTTCAGATGAAAAGATTAAAAATTCAAGACCTCAAAGAATACCTATTAAAAAAAATACTCCTAAATCAAATAGCATAAATGATACTTCAATAGCTGATACCATAGAGCAAGTTGAAATTAAAGATTCTACGAATCAACAAAAGCTTTTTTTTCATCCCGATAGTCTTTTTAAATCAATTACACTAAACCAGAAGAAAGAAGCCATTGCTAATGCTTTAACTTATGCCCGATCTACCCAAAATCAAATTAATAACAGCAAAAAACAATTTGATTATAAAGGAGAGCGTATCAGAAGACATCAAATTGAGTGGCATAGAAAATTCACTTTATCTTTTGCCTGTTTGGTTTTCTTTTTTATTGGAGCTCCATTCGGTGCGATTATTCGAAAAGGTGGTTTTGGAACTCCCGTTGTTGCTTCAATACTCTTATTCATTTTATATTATATGTTATCTATATCGGGCGAAAAATTTGTTCGACAGGGGGTGTTGCCTGCATATATTGGAATGTGGCTTTCCTCTTTTGTATTAGGCCCGTTGGGGATATTTTTAACATATAAAGCAACTACCGATTCGGTAATTTTAAGCACTGAAGCTTATACTACTTTCTTTAAGAAAATATTCTCACGTTTTACAAAGAAAGATTCTTAGATGAATATTTTACAATTGGCAAATAAAGCAACTTTTCCACCCGATGGTGGATCCTTGGCTATCTTAAGCTTCGCAAAAGGTTATATAAAAAATGGGCATCAAGTTTATTTGTTCAATATGGAAACCTATAAGCATTTTAATAAATCAGAATTAATAGATCCCGAATATAAACACAAAATTACCGTTGAGGGAGTTAAAATAAATACACATATTTCAATCTTCAAATTAAGCTTTAATTTATTTTTTTCAAAAAAACCTTATATAGCCCAACGATTCTTTTCAAAAAAATATCTAAAAAAATTAACAGCAATAGTACAATCACAAAACTTTGATTTAATTCAGATCGAAGGACTTTATATGCTTCAATATATACATTCAATAAAAAAAATCTTTTCGGGGCATATTATTTACAGACCTCATAACATTGAATATAAAATCTGGGAAAGAAATTCCATAGAAACAAAATCATTCTTTAAAAAATTATACTATAACATTTTAGCTAAACGCTTAAAACAACTTGAATTATCCCTTTTAAATTCTTATGATTTTATTTTGCCCATTTCACCATTCGATGCAGAAAAATATACAGCATTAGGCAATACCAAACCAATAGATATTGCTCCTTTTGGCATTGATTTTAAAAAAATACCAACAACACAAAAAAACAAATACCACCAAAATATTATTTTTATCGGAGCTTTAGATTGGATCCCAAACCAAAACGGATTAATTTGGTTTATTAATAAATGCTGGAATAAAATTTTAGAAACAAAAGCAAAAACAGAATTACTAATTGCAGGACGTAATGCCCCAAAATGGTTCATTAATTACTTACAAAATAAACCAGCGATAAAATTTATTGGAGAAGTTGAAAATGCTTATGATTTTATGAGCAATAACGGCCCTTTAATTGTCCCTCTTTTTTCAGGAAGCGGGTTAAGAGTGAAAATTATTGAAGCGATGGCATTAAAAAAACCAATAATCTCAACTTCTTTGGGGGCTGAAGGTATTCCGTATACTGACAAAAAAAATATTATAATTGCAAATACTGGTGATGAATTTGTACATAGAGCAATACATTTAATACAAAATAAAGATACCCAAAAAGAAATTGGTAAAAATGCTTATAACCTCGCTGCTACAAATTTTGACTTTACAAAAATTGCTAAAGAGGCAGTAAATTTTATAAAATAATTTTTTGTGGAAACTATTTTCTGGATATTATTACTCATCATTGTTTATTCATATTTTGGATATCCCCTTCTTTTATTAATTATAAATTTTTGTATAAAAATATTTCAATCAAAAGCAATAAAGTCTGATACTAGAGAATTCCCCGAAGTTACAATGTTTATTGCGGCATATAACGAATCTGATTTTGTTGATCAAAAAGTAAAAAATACCCTTTTGTTGGATTATCCCAAGGAAAAAATACATCAAATATGGGTTACCGACGGATCTGATGATGATACCGTAAAAAAATTAAAAAAATATACTCCTGAAATTAATATCTACCACCAAACTGAAAGAAAAGGCAAAACAGGAGCTATAAACCGCGGAATGAAGTTTGTAGAAACACCTATCGTTATTTTTTCTGATGCCAATTCGATGTTAAATAAAGAGGCGATAAAAAATATTGTGGCTACATTTAGCAACCCCAAGGTAGGGTGCGTTGCCGGTGAAAAAAGAATTGAAACCAAAGATAAAAATAGTGCAGTAAATGCCGGAGAAGGCATTTATTGGAAATACGAATCGCTCATAAAAACCTACGAATCGAACATTAACTCAGCACTAGGAGCCGCAGGCGAACTATTTGCCATACGTACTGAACTTTTTACTCCAATAAAAAAAGATACTATTTTGGATGATTTTACCATATCCATGCAAATTGCCGAAAAAGAATATCGAATAACTTATGCTCCTAATGCATTTGCTGCCGAAGATGCTTCAATCAATATACAGGAAGAATTTAAACGAAAAATCAGAATTGCTTACGGAGGATTTCAAACACTTTTTAGACAGATTAGCCTTTTCAATATTTTTAAACATCCATTATTAACTTTCCAATACTTTTCGCATAAAGTATTAAGATGGCTCATAATACCGTTTGCACTTTTCTTAGTATTTATCTTAAACTTTATTTTACTATTTAGCAATTCCAATGCTATTTATATTTATTTATTCATCATGCAAGCCATTTTATATTTTCTTGCCATGCTTGGGATTATTCTTCAAAATAGGAATATAAAATTTCAATGGATATTTGCTCCTTATTATCTTATGATGATGAATTATTCGGTAATCTTAGGATTTTTTCGTTTTTTAAAAAAAAGGCAAACCGTTAACTGGGAAAGGGCTAAACGAAAATAATCATTTATAAAGCACCTAAAATGGTTGTTGCCCATTTTCTAAAATAATAACTAATTATTTTCTAGGGAAATTTGTTCACTTATTATACTTTTGCACAATATTTATTGATGATTTTAAACATAAAAAAATGTCTGATAATAATGATATTCGTAGCAGTCTCAATACAATTGAAGAAGCAATCCAGGATATAAAAGACGGAAAAGTAATTATTGTTGTTGATGATGAAGATCGCGAAAACGAAGGTGATTTTATTGTAGCAGCCGAAAAAATAACCACCGAAATTGTAAACTTTATGGCCACTCATGGCAAAGGATTAATATGCGCACCATTGCCTGAAGATCGATGTGAAGAGTTAGACCTTGAATTAATGGTGGACAATAATACAGCCCTACATGCTACTCCATTTACAGTTTCTGTTGACCTTATCGGACACGGATGTACTACCGGAATATCAGCATCCGACAGAGCGAAAACAATAAAAGCCCTGGTAGATCCAAAAACAAAACCAGAAGATTTAGGACGTCCGGGACATATTTTTCCACTTAAAGCAAAACAAAAAGGAGTAATCCGAAGAGCCGGACACACCGAAGCCGTTGTAGACCTTACCAAATTAGCAGGATTAAAACCTGGAGGCGCATTGGTTGAAATTATGAACGAAGATGGAACCATGGCTCGAATGCCTCAATTACTGGAAATAGCCAAAAAATTTAATCTTAAAATAATTACCATAGAAGCCCTTATTAAATATCAGTTGGAAAAAGAAAGCCTGGTAGAAAGAGGTGTTCGTGTTAAATTACCCACAAAGTACGGAAACTTTGATTTAATTCCTTATCGACAAAAATCCAATGGATTAGAACATGTAGCCCTTATAAAAGGGTCGTGGACTAAAGATGAGCCGGTTTGTGTTAGAGTTCATTCATCTTGTGCTACCGGCGATATTTTTGGCTCAAAAAAATGCGATTGTGGTCAACAATTGCACGAAGCCATGCGCAAAATTGATAAAACAGGTAAAGGCGTTGTGCTTTATATGAATCAGGAAGGACGAGGCATTGGGCTATTTAATAAAATAAAAGCTTACAAATTACAGGAAGAAGGGATGGATACAGTAGAAGCCAACATAGAATTAGGCTTTGAAGATGATGAAAGAGATTATGGCGTAGGAGCCAGTATCTTAAGAGATCTGCAATTAGGAAAAATTAAATTACTTACAAACAATCCTATAAAAAGAAAGGGGCTTGAAGCCTATGGATTAAAAATTATAGAAAACATCCCCCTCGAAATCGAACCCAACGAACATAACCG
>CAZWPU010000068.1:6032-8397 GCA_964635605.1 uncultured Bacteroidales bacterium
GAAAGATTAAAAACCTCTTGAACAAATTGCTCAATGGTCATTTTTTCAGGGTCAGAAATATCAGGACGCTCAACACTTTTGCCAAAACTCTTTGAAATTGTTTCTCCTGCATCGCTCACCCATCGGAAAGGATTAATATTAGTTAGTGTCCCGGTAAAAAATATTACGGTTATTGCTAAAGCAACCAATATTTCTTTATAAAAGACAAATCTCATCTTTTTTACAAAAAAATAAGACCAAAGCCAGGTCCAATTTATTTTAAAAATATGAAGAACAGTAAAAATAACAAACAGGTATGAAAATATAGTATGTTGCTGCTCCCACTGAGATTTAGTAAGGCCTAATACTTCCCATCCAATCCATCTTGACAAACTTCCTTCGGGGGCAATATACAATACAATTCCCGAAAACATCATCACTAAAAAAGAAAATAATAAAGCAATGCTAATAAAACTTTGCCAGTTAAATTTATTGTTCATTATTTAATCAATATTTGTTATTAAGATAGATACTTATTAAACCCATAAGTTTAAAAGAATATGATAAATTTGTCAAAGATAACTAAATAAGCAAAGAAATGGACAAAAGCCAACTACGTATAGTATATATGGGTACACCCGACTTTGCGGTAGCTCCGTTAAAAAAACTGATAGAGGAAGATTATAATATAGTAGGTGTAGTTACTAACCCGGATAAACCTGCCGGCCGGGGCCAAAAGATTAAAGAATCGCCGGTAAAAACTTTTGCGCAAAAAAACAACTTACCCATTCTTCAACCTAAAAAGTTTAAGGATGAATCATTTATACAGGACTTGAAAAATCTAAATGCAGATTTGCAGATTGTAGTGGCTTTTAAAATGTTACCCGAAATCGTTTGGGCAATGCCACCCAAAGGTACATTTAATCTACATGCATCACTATTGCCTGAATACAGAGGTGCTGCTCCCATAAACCACGCCATCATAAACGGTGAAGAAAAAACCGGTGTAACCACTTTTTTTCTGACCCATGAAATGGATACCGGAAACATCATCTTACAAAAAGAAGTTCCTATTTATGAAAACGATACCGCAAAAAACTTACATGACCGATTAATGGAAACAGGAGCAAATCTGGTGGTTCAAACGGTTAATACTATATTATCTGATAATTATAAACTTATTAACCAAAATGAACGATTTACGATCAACCAAACGTTAAAAAAAGCACCCAAAATATTTAAAAACGATTGCAAAATTAACTGGAACGATTCAGCAAATAACATTTATAACTTTATTCGTGGTTTAAGTCCCTATCCAGCGGCATGGACTGAGATCCAAAATAAAGGGCAATCTATTCAGCTAAAAATTTATGAATCACAAAAAGAACTAACCACTCATCATTATTCACCTGGAGAAATAATAACCGACACCAAAACTTTTTTAAAAGTAGCTTGTTCTGATGGGTTGATTAACATATTACAATTACAACAATCCGGGAAAAAGAGGTTAACAATCGATCAATTTTTACGTGGTTTTCCCAAAATAAATGAATGGCACTTTAAAACAAATGTCTGTTAATTGTGTTGGATAAAAAATTAACGTCAAATGAAAGATTACGGTTCCGATAAAAAATCAGCATTAGAAGCAAAAATTGATGCACAGAAATTAGCTTTTGGACCTATAATGTTCCAGACAGTAAAAGCGCTACGTGATTTTGAAATTTTAAAACATTTACATCTTAATGATACAGGCTTAACGCCTGAAGAAATTGCTCCCAAAACAAACCTTTCGGTTTATGGTGTAAAAGTATTGTTAAATGCCGGATTAAGTGCAGAGGTTGTTATGCTTAAGGATAACAAATATTTTTTAACGAAAACCGGTTTTTACTTTATCAATGACCCGATGACGACTATCAATCTTGATTTTGTAAATGATGTATGTTATCAGGGAATGTTTTATTTACAAGAATCAGTTCGTAATCAAAAACCCGAAGGGTTAAAAGTATTTGGTAACTGGCCTACAATTTATCACGGGCTATCGAAACTACCCGAAAAAATAAAGAAAAGCTGGTTTGCATTTGATCATTTTTATTCCGATAATGTTTTTTCATCCCTCATGTCCGAAATTTTTAAAAATAATCCACAAAAAATATTAGATGTTGGAGGAAATACCGGAAAATTCTCTACACAATGTGTAAAGTATAATCCGAAGGTAGAAATTACCATTATGGATTTACCCGGGCAGTTGGAGGTAGCAAATGAAAATGCAAAAAAAGAAGGGATGACTAATCGAATTAAAGGATTGCCTGTAGACATTTTAAACCACGACAAACCATTTCCTAAAGGGTTTGATTTGATTTGGATGAGTCAGTTTTTGGATTGTTTT
>CAZWPU010000069.1:0-8395 GCA_964635605.1 uncultured Bacteroidales bacterium
CCTTTAGCTCATGACCGAAGGGAATAATCGCTCAATTTGGGTAAAATCAAGGTTTTAGAATGGATTCAATATTTTATCGGACAACAGTGTTAAAATACTATAATTTTTGCTCTAGAAACTATAAAATAATCAGGGATAATTTTATATTATTGAAGTCTGAAATAATAAGTAATCGTACCTTTTTGGTATGCCGCGGCATCCAGTTTACGATTAAATTTAGCTTTAAGTGCGGCTTTTTTAGCTGCAGCAAGTAAAGGTCCTTCCATGGTAGTACTTCCTCTAACTCCGGGATTGGCATCGGTAACATTTCCATACTTATCAACGGTAATTTCTACCACTACTTTCCCTTCAATCTGATAGTTGTATTCGGGTTTAGGTAATGATTCAGGATTTCTGCCTTTGAGGCTGTAGTCTATACCATTATTCCCTGAGCTGTTTAGGTCTGAATAATTGTCTGATTCTGTAGAA
Source organism: uncultured Bacteroidales bacterium (assembly GCA_964635605.1). Lineage (GTDB taxonomy): Bacteria > Bacteroidota > Bacteroidia > Bacteroidales > UBA12077 > UBA12077. Next base: position 469 of record CAZWPU010000069.1, read on the forward strand.
CCGGTTTTAGATCCCTGGTTACCTTCTCCTTCGGTTATTCCTTCACTTGTGTTTTGGTCGTTATCTTTATTGCGTCCGGTGAACAGTGCTTGTTGATTAACTTCTCTTACCTCTTCTTCTTTTTCTTCAGTCTGTTCTTCCTGTGTTTTTTCTTCAGTCTCTTTTTTTACCTCTTCCGTTTTTTCTTCCTCTTTTTTACCCTGCTCTTTTACGGCCGGGGCTTCTTCAAAATCCTGAGTAATAGCACCATCTTCTGATGGTGTTGGTACAGCCTCTTCAGCCGATTCCTCTTGTTCTCTTACAGTTTGTTGCTTAACAGGTTCGGTAATACGAGGTTCTGTGTCTCCGGCACCCGTTTCGTAATCGCCAAAATTTATTAAAATACCTTCCTCACCGGGCAGGGGCAAAGGTGTGGAATAGCCAAATAACATAAAAAGGACTACAACAATTACATGAAAAATAATTGTTCCGATAATTCCTGTTTTATGTTCTTTAATAAATACTGACATACCTAAAAAACTTTATTTTGCCGTTGTTGCAAGAATTAACTTCCACTTATTGTCTTTTGCGATATTCATTACTTTAACGACCTCCTGCATGGGTACTGTTCGATGGACATGCAATGAAAGGGTTGGTTCTTCAATATTTTCTTTAATAAACTGGTGTTGTAAAATCCCTTCAATATCTTCAAAAGGAACCTGGGTTGTTCCTATATAAAAATTTAAATCCTGCGATATCGAAACTGAAGCAATGGGCGATGCAGATGTTTGATGTGAACTTTGGGGCAACAACAATTTTAATGCATTAGGGGCTATTAGTGTTGAGGTTACCATAAAGAATATCAACAACAGAAATACGATGTCTGTCATCGACGACATGCTGAAATTTGAATTTACTTTACTTCTTCTTTTTAAAGCCATAATCGGTTTCTTTTTTGATTATTCAACCGGTTCGTATAATAAATCCATAAATTCAGTGGTATTTGCTTCTAACTGAAAAATTACTTTTTCAATTTTAGCCACTAAAATATTGTAAGCCAGGTAGGCCACAATACCAACCATAAGTCCGGCAACAGTTGTAACCATTGCAGTGTAGATCCCATTAGATAATAAAGCTACATTAATATTATTACCTGCATTTGCCATATCATAAAATGCTCTAATCATTCCCATTACCGTACCTAAAAAACCAATCATAGGTGCTGCACCTGCAACCGTAGCGAGGGTGGGTAAGCTTTTTTCCAGTTTTGATATTTCCAGGTTGCCTACATTTTCAATGGCCGTGTTAATATCATTTAACGGACGTCCTATGCGTTGTAACCCTTTTTCTATCATACGAGAAACTGGGCTGTCAGTCGATTGACATAATGCAAGAGCTGAATCTAATTTATCGTCATGGATATAATCTTTGATTTTATTCATAAAATTAACATCGGTTTGCGATGCTTTTTTTATGGCAAAGTAACGTTCTATAAATATATAAACAGCCACAATGGAAAGAATAACGATAGGAATCATGATCCATCCGCCTTTTATCGATAGTTCCCAGTAAGATAAGGTTAATTCACCTGCTTCTTCATTGGCTGTAGCAATACTGTCGGTTACATTTATTTGCAGTAATAATAATAGTTTTTCCATATTAAACACAAATTTATTTATTATTTAAGGATTCAAATTTTATTATAAATAATTGTCAAAGGTAAAAATACTTTAAATTACTTATTTAATTATTGTCATCTTTTTTCTTGCTGCTAAAATTGTTCCAAAATTGTTCCAGTAACTCTGAAAAAGAGTTAAATTCTTCTCTGTAAAAAACACCAACCCCTTGAGTATAAGGGGAATTTTCGTATAAAATACGATCGTTGGACTCGTTAAATGCTTTTAATCTGAGCTTTCCGTTTTTAGTTAATTTTACATCTACCCTGAAGTCTCCAACAAGGTTTGTTGTTTGTTCTGTTGTTTGTCCTCCGTATCCAAGGTTGCCATTGATGATAACTCGATCGTTTAGGAGTTGAGTTGAGAGCGCTACTTCAACCTGGTCGCGGCTTATTTCATCGCCAGGCCTGTAATTTACACCAATATCCCACTCTTCGCTTATTTGGGAAAGCCAGTGGCTAAGCTGATTTGATAAAAGCTCGCTTGTGGTAACAGAACCCAATCCGGCAGTTCCACTTTCAGCCAGGTAATTAGAGGTACCTTGCTGTTGTTCAGGCATAAATGAGTTAAGAACCAATAAAGATAAAAATTGTCTGTTTAATTTTTCCTGGGTATTTATGGCCGACTTGACCCTTGTGTTGATTTCGTCATCGGCAGTAGGTAAATTTATATCGAAACGGATACCAGGGTTCATTAATTTATCCGATAAATAAATTTGACATTCTACAGGAATTCTTCTCCGATAAAAATCAGTTGAATCTTCGGGAAAGAGATTGGTTAACTGGGTACGTAAATTATATATTGCTTCAATATCAATATTTGCATCATATGGAGCTCCGCTCCATAAAATGGTTCCTCCACGTTCAATTTCAAATTTTTTATTGATAACATTTTGTAAAGTAAACAGATAATCTCCCTCTTCTATGGAGTAATCACCAAACATATAAAAATTATTGTTAGCATCAATTTCCATTTTTAGATTTCCTTCGCCACGTGCTCGTATGATATCGCCAATCTTGGAATCGAATATTAAAAGGGCTTCTGCCTCGGGAGTAACCTCAAGGTCAAAATTTAAACGAAATCCGGAAAGATCAATATTGTAATCATCTATTAATTTTTCTGAAGATTTTTGGGTGTTAATAAATCTAACAAAACCTGACTCTTCGGCTAAACCTGATTTTGATAATGGGATATTAATTTTTGTATTACGTTCTGTTCTGCCCGAAATATCAACTAAAACATTACCCAAGTTGCTCCCGGAAATATTAATAACTCCCGACATAAATGCTGTTCCGTAAAAAGTTTCGTTATCAATACCAGTTGTATTTAGTGCCAGAATATTATCCGTATTAATATCAAAATTAAAATTGATGTTTTTTTGTTCCCCGAATTCAACATGTCCATTAATAAATGCCTGGTTTCCTAAATGGTCTAAAATTTCGGTATGATTAAAAAGTAAAGTATTATTTTTTATTTTTGTTTCGGTTGTAAAATGATATTTTGTTTTAATATAATCAATGGCCATGGTAGCATTATTTAGCACCAAATTGCCATTAAACAAGGGTTTTTTTAATGTTCCATTTATTTTAACATTCCCTGATGATTTCCCTGATATATCATACGCAAAACTGCTGAGAAATGGATTAAGGATAGAAAGATTAAGCTGATTTGAATGGATATCAAAATCGATTGATTGGTCTACCGGGAAATAATTACCGGAAATCGATAAGTTTTTTAAATCGTCTTGTTGGGTATATGCATCAAGCGTAATGGCTTTTTTGTCTTCTATCCAGGTAGTGAAAATTTTTGTATAGCCTAGCTTTTGGTTGTTTAATTCTAAGTGATTTACCGAAATTTCTGAATGAAATAACGGATTTTGGTAGAGGTTTGAAAAGCTTGCATTACCATTAATTCTACCATCAAATTCAAGTTTTTTATTTTGTGTTAAAATATTAATATGTGAAAGATTGATATCGGAAAAATTTAAAAATAAGGTATCTTCTGTATTCTCTGATATTTTGCCATTTATTTTAAAGAATTGATTTTTATGGTTAATGGTAAAGTTATCAATGGCAAAAGCGGTAGAATCTATATTTAGTGTTGATTTATTTATATTCCAAAGTGAATCCTGCACAATTATTTTTGAGGGTAAAACGGTGATATTAAAGGAGGGATTATCGTATGCCTTTTTTTGTTTTATAAGCGTAGAAGCTAAAATTTTCCCCATGTATTCATCTTCTTCATCTTCATTATCCCAATCGATTTTTAGGTGAATATCGTTTTGTTTTGTAAGCGAAGTAGTTTTAAAATTTTCAAGATATATTTGATTGTTTAGAAGAATACTTTTTGATTTTGTTGATATGGTAAAAATACTATCGTTTGAAATGGCTTTTATAGAAAGTTGATCGAAAGTATGCCTATTAAAGGATGCTTTTTTTGTCAGTACGTTTAAAATAAGTTGTTTCTGAGGTTCTTGGTATTGTAGATTAATTTTTGTGCTATCGCTTATTTTTATTGATGGAAGGAAAAAAAACGTTAAAAGTTGTGTGTTTTTTAAATTTAAGTTTAAGTAAAAATTATTCGAAGAATTAGTTGGTAATGTATCCGTTGGACTTTTTATTAAAGCAGGAATATATGTATAAAACAGATTTTTCATTGATTGAAAAAGGGTTGAGGGCTGGTAGTCTCCAACTAACATTGCATCGACATAATCAGATTTTAAGTTAATTTTATGCGTGTCTGGGAATTGTTTTGCAATAATTTTTAAGGTGTCGAAACGCATAGTCTCGTTTAGTTTAGTTAATTCCGTTTCAGAGAAATTAATTTCACCTACCGCATTATCTAAGTTTATTCCTGTAAAATTGGCATTAACATTAAAAGATAATAAAGCAGAAGTATCTTTTTTGTCAATATTTAATCCGTATAAATTGGCTTTTGGTACATTGGCTGTAAAATTAAACACAGGAACGTCAGTAGAAAAATCAATATTTCCGATAAAATCGAACGCTATATTTGGGTCGCTAATACTTAAAATTCCATCATAAGTATTTTCAGTTAAATATCCATCGAGAATAATATTTTGATAATTATAGTTGTTGACTAAAATGTTTTGAATAACACCTTCCGTATTTGCTTTTATGGTTTTATCTCTTCCAATTACTCCTTCTATTTGAGCATTCATCGTAATTTTACCAACAGTTTCATTATTATTTATTAATTGTCCAATACTAAAGTCCGTAGTTTCTAGTTTTCCATCAAATGCGAGTGTCCTTGATGTATCAGGTTTCAAAGATAAATCGGTAGATATGTTGCCTAAATCAGTAGTAAAGTTTCCATAGGTAACAAAATCATCCATAAATCCGGTAAAGTTCCCTTCATAGTTTATAACACCCAGCTTATTTAGGTTTTGAGGGATAGTAAATTTTTTACTTCCTTCTGTAAATTTATTTATGATTTCAAAATCTTTAATAGCCGCTTTAAATTTTTTGAAGTTTGCATAAATAAATGTTTCATTAAAGTTTGGCAATCCGTTAAAGTCAAAGTCTGTAATTAGTTCGGTTTGTTCACCAACCTGAAATTTAACGTCTTTTCCTTTAAGTGAATTAATTTTTCCATGAATTCGTCCAGAAACAACAAGATTTAAATCAATATTGCTCAATTTAGGCGAAAAATAATGAATATCATTAAAACTAATATTGGATTCATGGAATGCAAAATCAAGTTTAACCAATTTGGCAAATTTTTTGTAATCTTCAAAGTCATTATGGATAAACGATAATGAGTCGGAGTAGATAAAAGAGTTGGGAGTTCTGATTTTTATATTTTTAAACAACATGTGTTGTTTCCCAATACTCATATTTGTTTTTAAGTTGTAAACTTTAAAACCTGACTGTTCAGTAAATTTTAAGTTTTTAATATTGAAATCTACTACTTTATTTTTTACTGTTAGGTTTCGAATATCCAGATCATCAATATAACAAATCAATTCGCTGAAATCAATACTATTGCTTCTGTTAATATCTTTGTAATTTCTAAAACGGAAAACAGTTTGATGCATTTCGATATTGCGAATATTGATTGCCCACCGGTGTTTAGTATTCGTGCTGTCTCGTTTAATTTCGTCAACAATGAATTTTAGATTCAATGGAGCAAGGGAATCGGGCTTGTGTAAATAAAATCGTGCGTTTAAAAGGTTAATATTGTTAATATCAATTTCTTTTTTTTGGGGGGCTATTTTTTTAAGATTGGCAATTAACTCTTTGGCAAATAATAAAGAGTCCTGTTGTTGATCTTCGATGTAAACATTTTTTAGGACGACTTTGTTAAAAAACCGATAATTAACCGATTCGACTTGGAATTTAGCATTCAAATTTTCTGATATTGTTTTTGCGACTTTTTGGGTAATATATGTTTGTACGTTGTTATTTTGTAAAACAAAGTAGCCCGTTGCTGGTATAACAATAAAAATAACCAGTAAAACAATGATTAATATTTTATAGAATTTTTTAATACTTTTGCCCTTTAATTACCTAACGCAAAAGAACTAAAAAAAATTATAAAAATCTTAAAATCCCTAGAATAAATGAGCACTACAATATTAGGAATTGAATCCTCGTGTGATGATACATCTGCAGCAGTAATTAAGGACGGGTATATTTTATCGAATTATATTGCAAATCAGGATGTTCATAGGGCCTACGGGGGAGTAGTGCCCGAATTGGCTTCTAGAGCTCATCAACAAAATATCATTCCTGTAGTGGACCAAGCTTTAAAAACAGCTGGTGTTTGCAAAGAGGAGGTTAGTGCTGTTGCTTTTACCCGTGGCCCTGGATTGTTGGGTTCTTTGCTGGTAGGTACATCCTTTGCAAAATCTTTTGCTTTAGCTATGGATATTCCTTTGGTTGAGGTTAATCACTTGCAAGCGCATATATTAGTTCATTTTATTAAACAATTTGAAAAAGAAAAGAAACAACCGGAATTCCCTTTTTTATGTTTATTGGTTTCTGGAGGGCATACGCAAATTGTTGTGGTTAAGGACTATTTGGATATGGAAATTATTGGTCAAACCATTGATGATGCTGCCGGTGAAGCATTTGATAAATGTGCAAAAGTAATTGGCTTGCCTTATCCTGGTGGTCCTGTAATAGATAAAAATGCTAAACAGGGGAATAAAGAAGCTTTTACCTTTAACAAACCTAAAATTAAAGACTTAGATTATAGCTTTAGTGGTTTAAAAACTTCGTTTTTATATTTTATTAGAGATGAGATGAAAAAAAACGCTGACTTTGTAAAAAATAATATGAATGATCTCTGCGCCAGCATACAATATACTATTATCAATATTTTAATGGAAAAGTTAGAATTGGCATCGAAACAAACAGGAATTAAACAAATTGCTTTAGCTGGAGGAGTTTCTGCTAATTCTGGATTACGCAATGCATTAATTGAAAAAGCTAAAAAAAATGGTTGGGAAACTTATATTCCTGAATTTAAGTTTACAACCGATAATGCTGCAATGATTGCTATAACCGGTTATTATAAGTATCTAAATAAAGATTTTACTACTCAGGATATTGCTCCGGTAGCCCGGTTTGTATATTAATACAATTATTTGTTGTTGCCTGCTTTATATAATTTTACATTCACCGGATCAATTGTTACCATGCATCCTTTAGACATTTCATTGAGTAAAGGTTCAATTTGATGATAAAATTTTTCTACTTTCTCTGTTTTATCAACTATTTCAATAACCATTGGCAGTTTTTCGGTTAGTTCCCAAAATTTTGAGGAATGAATAACAGAGCTGGCACCAAACCCTAAAACTCCACGAAGAACTGTAGCTCCGGCCAGGTTTTTTTCTTTTGCCATATATATAATTTTTTCGTATACTAATTGGCCAGAAATTCGATCGGTGCTGCTTACAAATATTCTTAGTAGTTTATTGCTTTTATTATTTTGCATCAGAGTAATTTTGATAGATTATAACCTAAATATACAAAAAGAAATGCTAAAAAAACACTTAAAGCCGTATATAAAAACATACCCTGAAAGTTGCCATTACGCATCATTAGCAGATTCTCACTGGCATAAGTCGAAAAGGTGGTGAAACCTCCACAAAAACCAACCATTAAAAACATACGCCACTCTACACTTAAAAGTAAAGAACGATCGGCAATGCCAGTCAATAATCCCAACAAAAAACTACCTGCAATATTAACCAGTAATGTTCCTAATGGAATAGTTGATAACGCTGGTATTAAATTTATTTTTGA
>CAZWPU010000070.1:0-8189 GCA_964635605.1 uncultured Bacteroidales bacterium
GCTTCTATCGTATTTTTGTAATTCTTAAAAGCCCTAAAAATTGCTGAAGCAATATATTCCTGTCCATCTTTTGACATTAGATATTTTTCCTCTTGTGGATTAGTTAAAAACCCAGCTTCAATCAATACACTGGGCATGGTTGTTTGCCAAAGTACAAGAAATCCGGCTTGTTTTACTCCTCTGCTTTTTCTTAAAGCCCTGGTTTCGAATTCGTTTTCAATAAAAGCAGCATAATTCAGACTTTGTTCTAAATAAGTATTTTGAAGGAATGAAAAGATGATATAGGATTCGGCAGAATGTGGATCAAATCCTTCGTATTTGGTTGTATAATCTTCTTCGTAAAGAATTGCTGCATTTTCTTTTTTGGCCACCTCAAGATTTCCATCTGTTTTATGGATTCCCATGACGTAGGTTTCCGTACCAAAAGCACGGATATTCTTGTTCCCATTAAGGTGGATCGATATAAATAAGTCGGCTTTGTTTTTGTTAGCGATCTCAGCACGTTCATTTAATGGAATAAAAACATCTTCTGTTCGTGTATATATAACTTTTACATCTGAGAAATTTTCTTCGATATATGTTCCTAATTGTAGAGCAATTGCTAAGGCAATATCTTTTTCTTTGGCAATTCTTCCTAAGGCGCCAGCATCTCTTCCTCCGTGTCCTGGATCAATAACTACTGTGTTAATAGAGTATTTATTTTCATCTTGACTATATATATTTGAAAATAATGATGTAAAAATTATCAACAAGAAAATAATTTTATGGTATCTTTTTTGTTTAAAAAAAATCAATTTTAAATCCCTCTTCATATACAATGTATATAATATTTTAGTTAGTTTTGAAACTTTAAATTTAAACTATAATTGAACAAAAATAGTATAATAAAATTGTATTTAAAATTTAGATATTTTGTTTTTTATTTAATTTTTTTGGTTTTATTGCCAATTTACTCATTCTCACAGGAAGATACAGTTGGAGTAGAAACCCAAATAAAAGATTCTATCTCTTTAAATGAAGTTGATACTATACCATCAGATACTCTTTCCAGTGATTCTTTAAGAAGATCAGAAAATATAATAGAATCAAAAGTTATTTATAATGCTCAGGATTCAATTGTTTTATCTCGCGATCAGAAAAGGGTTTACTTATATAATAAAGCTAAAATTGAATATGGAGAGGTAGTTTTAGAAGCTGATTTTATTGAATATGATCAGGAAAATAATGTTGTTTTTGCTCGTGGTGTTTTAGATAGTACTGGTACACTTATTGGGAAACCAATATTTACTGAGAAAAATGACAAATTTGAAGCTAAAACCATTAAATATAATTTTAAAACCAAAAAAGGATATATTGAAGAAGTTTTTACCGAAGAAGAACAGGGTTATTTGCACAGTCAATTAACCAAAAAGCTGGATGATAATAATTTTTTAATGAAAAACGGGAAATATACAACCTGTGATAACCCTGAACACCCTCATTTTTATCTTTCTATGTCTAAAGCGAAAGTTATTCCGGGTGAAAAAATTATTTCTGGTTATTCCTATTTGGTTTTAGAAGATTTGCCTTTGTATTTTGTAGCTGTACCTTTTGGGTTTTTTCCCAGTCAGGATGAACAATCTTCTGGAATTATTATTCCTTCATATGGTGAAGATAACACCTTAGGTTTCTTCTTGCGTGATGGTGGATATTATTTTGGAATAAATGATAAAATGGATCTTGCTATTACCGGAGATTACTATTCTTTAGGTACCTGGGGAACAGATATGAATTATCGGTTTAGAAAGCGGTATAAGTTTAATAGTAATTTTTCGGCCAGTTATAAGCAAACGGTTAAAAGTGAACAAGGATTACCCGATTATTTTAAATCTAATGATTTTCAGGTTCGATGGAGCCATTCACAAGATCCTAAAGCCAACCCCACAAGTAGTTTTAATGCGAATGTTAATTTTAGCTCTAGCTCATATGACCAAATTCATAGTAGAAATATTCAAGATAGAAACAGGAATACAAAAAGTTCAAGTATTGCTTATTCAAAAAATTGGCCGGGAACCCCTTTTAGATTAAATGCAAACTTTAGAGGATCTCAAAATAGTAAAAATAATAGTGTAGATTTAACTTTGCCGGTAATTAATTTTGATATGAATAGGCAATACCCTTTCCGTAGGAAAAATGCTTCCGGGAAAACAAAATGGTATGAGGATATTGAAGTTCAATATTCATCAAAACTGGAAAATAAAATCAGTACTAAAGATTCTTTGCTGTTTAGCGATACTAAGTTTTCTGATTTTAAAAATGGATTTCAGCACAATATCCCAGTAAGTACAAATTTTAAATTGCTTAAGCATTTTAATTTATCACCACGGTTGCAATATACTGGTATACTTTATCCCAATTATATTCATCGTTATTGGGACCCCAATTATTATAATGAAGATAAAGATATCTATGGAGCAGTTATTACCGATACGATTTCGCAGATTAAATATGCACAATTATTTGAACCTTCGATATCTTTAAGCGTAGGGCCTAATATTTACGGAATGTTTCTATCGAAAAATCCTGAGGCCAAGGTTATTGCCTTACGTCATGTTTTAACTCCTTCTGCAAGTATCTCTTATCGTCCGGATATGGGAAGCATGGTATCTCAATATTATGATTCCTACGAAATTTTTCAGGGAGGTGAGTATAAAGAAGTTGAATATTCAAAATTCGATAATGGATTATATAGATTCCCTTCTGCACCTGGACAGAGTGGTACAATATCTTTGGGATTAAATAATAATTTGGAGATGAAAGTCCGTAATGACAAAGATACATCAAATACAGAAAAAAAAGTAAAATTATTGGAAAGCCTTAGGTTTTCTAGTGGGTATAATATTTTTGCCGATTCATTAAATTGGAGCCCAATTACAATTAGTGGACGTACAGCATTACTGGAAAATAAAATAAAAATTAATTTTGGGGCAACTGTTGATCCATATGCTATAGATGAAAATGGGAACGTTTACAATGCATTTGAGTGGAAAAAGAGTGGCAATATTGGCCGATTAACAAGAGCTGATTTTAGCCTTGATTTTTCTTTTAAATCACCTGAAAAAGGGCAAAGCGAAAACTCTAATGCTAGTGGAAGAAATATGTTTGATGAGGGATATTACCAAAATCCTGATATGGCTGATTATCAACAACAAATTACAAATTATGTTGATTTTGATATTCCATGGAATTTTAGTGCTAATTATAAATTTACTTATTCAAAACCTAAATACGAATCAAAAGTTACCCAAACACTTAGAATTTCAGGAAATTTTAGCTTAACCCCAAAATGGAAAATTAGTTTTAGTGCAAACTATGATATATCCGAAAAGGAGCTATCAACTACATCTATTAATATTCATCGTGATTTGCACTGTTGGGAAATGAGTTTTAACTGGATTCCAGTAGGAAGATATCAGAGTTATAATTTTCAAATCAATGTAAAAGCATCCACCTTAAGAGATTTTCTGAAATTTGACAAACGTAAATCATGGTACGATAATTTGTAATTAATGCATTACCCAGTTTTTTAGTATTTCAAAACCATATTTAGTCATAATGGATTCCGGGTGAAATTGCAGCCCTCGAATATCGTATTCTTTGTGTTTTATAGACATGATGTGGTTTTTTGAGTCTACCGATGTTATTTCTAACATGCTAGGTAAATTGTTTTTATCTACTATCCATGAATGATATCTTCCGGAGTTAAATTCTGCCGGTATATTTTTAAAAATATAATCGGATTGAATTATTTGGGTTGGTTTTTCTCTACCATGGTTTACCTCTTTCATATTTATAAGTTGTGCTCCAAAATAGTGGGCAATAGCCTGATGACCAAGACAAACACCTAAAATAGGTTTTGTATTTTTGAAACAATGAATGATATCATACATTATTTTTATCTCCGAAGGCAATCCGGGACCCGGAGAAAACACAATTTTGTCAAATTCTTCCAATATTTTAAGATTTATTTGGTTGTTTCGTTTAACATGTACTTCGGTAGCAAATTCCTCCAATATATGGATCAAATTAAAAGTAAAAGAATCGAAATTATCAACCACAAAAATTTTCATGTTATAATATTTTTAGACAGCCTAAAATAAGTTATTTTTACTCATTATAACCAAACAACATTAATCTTATGAAAAAAATAATTTATACAGAGAATGCACCAAAAGCCATTGGTCCTTATAGTCAGGCAGTTGAAATTAACGGAACGTTGTACATTTCGGGCCAGGTTCCTGTAAATCCAACAACTGGCGAAATGCCCGAAGGCATTAAAGCACAAACCGAACAAGTAATGAAAAATATTGGTGCTATTTTAGAAGCAGCGGGTTATTCGTATAAAAATGTAGTTAAATCTACGTGTTTATTAAGCGATATGGCTAATTTTAAAGCCATGAACGAAGTATATGGTTCGGTTTATAAGGAAGATCCACCTGCACGTGCTGCTTATGGCGTTGTTCAATTACCTCTGGGAGCTTTAGTTGAGATTGAAACGATTGCCGTTAAATAGCTTATTATTTTAAAATGAAAAAAGCGGTTATCTCCTTGATAACCGCTTTTTATGTTATGGTAATCGTAAATTTTATTCAGAAACTACTTCAATTTCAATTTCTACAGTAACTTCTTTATGCAATTTGATGTTTGCTTTATATTTACCAACTTCTTTAATTTGGTCTTCGGCAATAGTTATATTTTTACGGTCAATTTCAAATCCATCAGCTTGTAATTTTTCTGCAATCTGAATGGTATTAACTGAACCAAATATTTTACCTGTTGAACTAGTCTTGGCACCAATGGTAAGTGTTTTGTTTTCAAGTTTTTTAGCAACTTCTAGTGCTTGATTTTTAATTTTTTCTTCCTTATGTGCTCTTTGTCTTTTATTTTCTTCATGCATTTTTCTTGCTGAAGTTGTTGCGATAACGGCTAGTCCATTGGGAATTAAAAAATTTCTTGCATAACCGTCTTTTACGTTTACAATATCATCTTTATGGCCAAGTTTATTTACGTCTTCTTTAAGAATAATTTCCATTTTTTGTCCTCCGTTTAATTATTTAAGCATATCTGTTACGTAAGGCAATAAAGCTAAATGTCGTGCTCTTTTTATTGCTTTAGCAACTTTACGTTGATATTTTAAAGATGTTCCTGTGATTCTCCGTGGTAAAATTTTACCTTGTTCGTTTACAAATTTTTTCAGAAACTCAGGATCTTTGTAATCAATATACTTAATCTTATTTTTCTTAAACCGGCAATATTTTTTCTTTTTTATTTCTACGGTTGGTGGAGTTAAATATCTAATTTCTGATTGATTTTGTGCCATTGCTTATTCCTCCGATTTTTGTTCTTTTTTACTTCTTTTCTTTTCGCTGTATTGAATTGCGTATTTATCCATCTTGAATGTTAAGAAACGGATAACTCGCTCATCTCTTCGGTATTCAGTTTCAAGCTTCTGGATTGTTTCACCTTCGGCTTTAAACTCAATTAAATAATAGAAACCGGTAGATTTTTTTTGAATGGGATAAGCTAACTTTTTTAAGCCCCAGTTTTCTTCGTGCACAATTTCGGCACCACCATCTTTTAAAATTTTAATAAATTTTTGAACCGTCTCCTTCATCTGGGCTTCAGACAAAACGGGAGTTGTAATGAAAACGGTTTCGTACTGATTCATCATAATTTTTTATTTTTTTAGTTTAAATTAAATGAGCTGCAAAATTAACATATTTTTTATTTCATGCAAAGAAATTGTAAGTAAATGAGCATAAAAGTGTTTAAAAATAAATTCTTAAAAAAAGAATATTTAAAATTGAACTTTTTATAAAAATTTTACCTTTGTAGTTCATGTCAACACAATATTTATTTATGGAAAACTTTATTGTTTCAGCTCGTAAATATAGACCATCAACTTTTCAGTCGGTTATTGGACAATCATCGATTACAACAACGTTAAAAAATGCAATTAAGAATAATCACCTGGCACAGGCATATCTTTTTTGTGGCCCACGAGGAGTTGGAAAAACTACTTGTGCTCGGATTTTTGCTAAAACCATAAATTGTAAGAACCTGGACGAGAAAGTTGAACCTTGTAACGAATGCGAATCGTGTATTGCTTTTAACGAAAATCGATCATATAATATTCACGAATTGGATGCTGCCTCCAATAACTCGGTTGAAGATATACGTCAATTGATTGAGCAGGTTCGCATACCACCACAGGTTGGGAAATATAGCATTTATATTATCGATGAGGTGCATATGTTATCAGCGCAAGCTTTTAATGCTTTTTTAAAAACACTCGAAGAACCACCTGCACATGCGGTATTTATTCTTGCCACTACGGAAAAGCATAAAATTATTCCAACCATTCTTTCTCGATGTCAGATTTTTGATTTTAATAGGATAAAAGTGGATGATACGGTTCAATATATAGAAAATATTGCGAAAAATGAAAAGATCGACTATGAAACTGATGCTTTAAATGTTATTGCACAAAAAGCTGATGGTGCCATGCGTGATGCCCTTTCAATTTTTGATCAGGTTGTAAGCTTTTCCGGGAATAATATTACCTATCAAAATGTAATTGAGAATTTAAATGTACTCGATTATGATTATTATTTTAATTTAACCGACGCATTTATTTCACACGATATTTCAAATGCTTTATTGCTTTTTAATGAAATCCTGGACAAAGGTTTTGATGCTCATCATTTTATTAATGGACTTAGTGAGCATTTTCGAAATCTGCTGGTTTGCCGCGATGAAGCCACCTTACAATTACTCGAAGTGGGAGCTAATATTCGCGATCGTTACAAACAACAAACCCTAAATTGTGATCCATTATTTTTATTTCAGGCGCTCGAAATATCCAATAAATGTGATGTTTCCTACCGAATGAGTAGAAATAAGCGATTACATGTTGAATTAGCCATTATTGAGTTGTGTAATATAACACTCGAAAAAAAAAAGTCTGAATTAAACCAAGCTGAGGCTGATTCTTCAATATCCCAAAAACAAACGTCTAAAAAAAAGCAGAAACCTGAAATAGAGCGTGATAATTCCAATACTAAAAAAAATATTAAACCTCCTGTATCTGATTTAAAAGAAATCTCATCTTTTTCGATAAAAAAGAAACTATCTCAGGTTCAAGAAAATAACAATGAAACAGCTAAAGATAAAAATCCAGATTCCAATTTAGTAGCAGAACCAATTGCTCAGGTTAATGACTTTTCTGAAAAAGAATTAATCGAGAAATGGCATGCTTTTTCTAATAATCTTGGAAATAAACCCAGAATATTTAACACCCTTACTTCTAAAGACCCAAAACTTGAAGAAAATTATATTGTAAGTTTTGTTATTGATAATAATTTGCAGGAACAGAAAATTAATGAAATAAGAAATGAATTATTGACTTATTTAAAACAAGAACTCCAGAATTCCGCAATAGATTTAAAACTTATTATTACTGAAATAGAGGAGGATACAAATAAATTATATACTTCAGAAGATAAATTTAAACATATGCTATCCAAAAATGAAAATCTTGGAAAACTTAAGCAGGAATTTAATTTAGATATAGAATAGAACAATTGAGCTTTTATTTTGTATTTAGATTGAATAAAGATTCAAATAATAAATTTTAAACTTTAAAATTGTACATTATGTTACCAAAGAAAATTGAAAAAATATTAAATGAACAAATTGAAAAAGAAGGCTACTCTTCTAATTTATATTTAGCTATGGCTTCTTGGGCTGACAAAGAAGGTTATTCCGGTATTGCTAAATGGTTATTTGCCCAAGCAGAAGAAGAGCGTATGCACATGATGAAATTTATAGATTTTATTACAGAAAGAGGTGGACACGCAATAATCCCAGCATTTGAAAAACCTCCAGTTGAATTTGAAACTATCAATAAAATGTTTCATCAGGTTCTTGAACATGAGAAATATATAACCGGAACAATCAATGATATCGTAGCTCTTGTAATTAAAGAGAACGATTTTGCTACACATAATTGGATTCAATGGTTTGTAACAGAACAGATAGAAGAAGAAGCCTCAGTACAAACCATAATCGATAAGTTAACCATGTTAGGCGATAAAAATATGTATATTTTTGATCGGGACATTATGAGTCTTAGAGGTTCAGAATAAAAA
>CAZWPU010000071.1:0-8154 GCA_964635605.1 uncultured Bacteroidales bacterium
GGACTGTTTTCAGATAAAGATTGCATTTTACTCTTCATCCGTTCCTCTTTTTCGGCTCTTTTTCTTTCAGTAATATCCTGTGAGTTTAGGATAATACCATTAATTGCAGGATCATTGAGCAGATTCCGTCCGGTTGTTTCAATATGTATTTTTTTACCATCTTTTTTGATGTAGGTATATTGAATGGTTCGTGGGGTATGAGGATCTTCGAGCAGCATTTCAAACATTTCTTTAATAGCTGTTTCGCCTTTAGCTGTTAAACGATCCATATCTTTACCACTCATCATTTCTTCAGGGGTATAACCTAAAATTTTTGTTACAGATGGGCTTTGGTATTTTAGTTTAAGTTCTTTATCGTAAATTGAAATAACCTCAGATGCGTTTTCAAGTAAAGAGTGTAATCGTTTTTGGGCATTTTCAACTTCCTTAATTTGCATTTCGAGCTTTTTATTGGATATCTCCAACTCTTCTTGGGTTACCCTCATTTCTTCAGCATTTTGTCGCAACTCTTCTTCGTTTTCTTTTAATTCTTCGGTCATTTGTTGCGATTCTTGTAATAAACGCTCGGTTTTTTGATTTAGCTTGAGGTTGTATAGCGTCCGGGCAATAATTTCGCCGAGTTCTTTAAGAAAATTTATGGTTAATGGGTGGAAATAGTTTTCGATAGATGCAAATTCCATTACCCCTTGTAGCTTTTCTTCAGTAATTAAAGGCACAATAAGTATACTGGCTGGTTTTTTATCGCCTAATATTCCTGACGTTATGCTGGCATAATCTTCCGGAATTTCTGTTCGATAAACAATATCTTGTTCATAAGCACATTGTCCAATTAATCCATGTCCGATTTGAAATTCCTGGTTTATATATCGTTTTCGGTTATAAGCATAAGTAGCTGTATTAATCAGTTTATCTTCCTCTTCATCATAAATGTAAAAAGCTCCTTGAGTTACATTAATATAGTTTATGAGTTTTACCACAACATCATAAGCTAACTGATCAATATTATTATGTATGCGTAAGATGGCTGAAATAAGATCTTTACCCTCAGAAATCCAGTTTTGTTCTTTTTCTTTTTTATTATTTGCTAATAGGTTATCGCGCATTACGAGTAATGATTTTCCTAAAATGTCATTCTCGTCTTTTACCTCATAAGTAATATTGTAATTCCCCTGACCAATATTTTTAGCAAAGGTGGCGTTGCGGTTAATATCTTCGTTGCGTTGTTCAATAATATTTTTAAAAGCATGCTTATCGCGTTCGCGTTTTTTTTGGAATAAATAGATTATTAAACCAACAAAAAGTGGAAGAGCATCAATAAACCAGTGTATTGGATTGTTGATGTGCATTTGTTTAAATGTTGCAAAAGTAAAATGGGTATAGTTAATGGTAATATCAATAATCCATGCAGAGATAGGCATAAGGAGAGATATTCCTACGCCAATAATAATATCATTATAGGAAATTTTTGTTAACTGGGTTTTATGTTTTGCTCTAATCATATATATCAAATGCTAAATTTAATATTTACTTAAAGATTTTGCAATATGTTCGGAAATTTCTGAAAACATATCTACAATTTCTTTTTTAAATTCTTTAAAGGATGCCAATTCTATAACAGCAATGGTTTTTTTGTTAAAAATAACAGGTATAATGATTAAGTGATTTGGTGAACTAGTGCCTAAGCCGGAAAGTATTGTAATGTAATTTTCAGGAATTTCTGATAAGTTTAAAATGGTTTGATTTTTTGCTACCTGCCCTGAAAGTGTTTCTCCCATTTTAAAATTCTGTGGTTCCATTTCTCCAAAATAGGCATATTTACCAGTAATCGTAAATTCGTCGGAATTTTTTATTCGATTAAATAACAATCCTTGTACAATATCCAGTTCTTTTGCAATGTTACTTAATAATTTTTCCGAATATTTTTCAAGATTTAATTTTGATTCATCTTTGGGTTGTATTTTATTTAAGAAAGCCTCAATGTCAATTTTTTGGTTTTCTTTCTTATCTTCTTTTTCCTTTCTTATATTTTCTTTTTCAGATTCATCTTCCAGTACTTTGATTTGATTTTCTGCATATAAATCTTCTTTTTCTTTTTTGTAGGTTGAAATAATAGATAGTGAAAATAAGAACATGGAGATAATAACGGCAACGATAAGTAAAATGTAAATGGTGTTATATCCCTGAGTTATTTCATAAATATTTGCCAT
Source organism: uncultured Bacteroidales bacterium (assembly GCA_964635605.1). GTDB lineage: Bacteria > Bacteroidota > Bacteroidia > Bacteroidales > UBA12077 > UBA12077. The sequence goes on from CAZWPU010000071.1 coordinate 2,208, forward strand.
ATTTTTGATACTGGCAAAAATGATCAATACAATCAGTATTTCTAAAACCAATGCAATTGATGCTAATATTTTATGTAATTTGTAATTCATGAACAAATATCATTTTAGGTTTGAAAGAAATTTAATGATTTGTTGAGTTGTAAATATATGATCTACAGCTGTTAGTTTCAATGATGCCTCAGTCATGGTTTTTACCTGGCATTCATTGGGGTCTTGAACCATCGCCACTCCTCCAAGTTGCTTTACTTTTTTTAACCCATATGCACCATCACGGTTAGCGCCAGATAAAATAATCCCGATTAATTTATCGCGATAGGCCTGGGCAGCTGTTTCAAAAGTTAGATCAATCGAAGGCCTGGAGTGATTTACTGGTTCTTCGGTTGATAGGGCAATTCGTTTATTTAATTCGATATACATATGGTAATTGGAGGGAGCTAAATATCCAATCCCTGGTTTTATATTGTCTTTATCATAAGGTTCGATAATAGGAATTCCTGATTTAATAGATAATGCTTCCACAAAACCCGAACGAACATGTTTTAAGCGATGTAAACATAATAATACGGGGATAGGAAAATTCTTAGGTAACGACATTAAAATTTTTGAAATTACCTGAAAACTACCTGCTGAACCACCTATTACAACTGCTTTATACATTTATTTTTGTAAATTATGATAGTTTCTTTTTATAAACACTTTCCGATTTACTTACCGTAATATAATCTTTATCTGAATTCCAATAATCAATTTTTTCATTATTGCCAATAATTAAATGCCCTCCCGGTACCAGGCAATTATGCATTATTTTTAAAAAACGTTCTTGCAATATTTGATTGTAAAAAATCATCTGATTTCGGAATATAATTAATTTTATCCCTTTAGGATAATCATCAAATATAATATTTTGTTTGATAAATTTTGTATTCTCAATTAAAGAAGTATCCCAAAAAGCTTTTTCGATTTCTTGTGTGTAAAAATCAGATAATTCTCCCTCGCTAAAAATTCGTTTGTAATTTGCGTTGTTTACTTCAACTTTCCTGGGATCGAAAAATCCGGCTTTAATTTTTTCGATATTTAATTTGCTTATGCTGGAAGCATAAAATTGAACATTTTGAGCAAGCTTTAATTTATTTAATAAAATGGCCATTGAATAGAGCTCTTCACCTGATGAAACTTCAGGGAACCAAATTTTGAAATTTGTGGCTCCGGGAATAATATTTACCAGTAATTCTTCTTTTAGTAATCTCCATACCGATGGATCGCGAAACATTTCAGTTATATCAACAGCCATAAATTTCAGGAAAGATTCAAAAGTTTCTGGATCCTGTTCAATGCCTTGAATAAAGAATTCAGCATTTTTTAAATTATTTATACGAATAAAATTCTCAACTCTTCGTTTAAAAAAAGTAAGTGCATAATTTTTAAAATCGTAATCGTAAACATCTTGTAATATTTTTATGATGTTTCTTGTATCAACTATGCCTAATTCGAATTTATTCATTGCCTATTCTATTAAATTCTGTTTCACTTATTTTCTTCGATAAGATTGACCTCTCTTTTCAAATTTTGTTGCTATTTCTCCTAACATGGTTTCGTGCATTCCTAACACCAGATACCCATTAGTATACAGGTGATCGTGAAAAAGTTTAAAAACTTTATTCTGTAAACTATATTTAAAATATATAATAACATTTCTACATAAAATAAGATCGAACTTAGCAAAATATAAGTTCCCTCCTTTTACCAAATCGTGTTGTCTAAAAATAGGTTTCTTTTTTAGAAATTCATTCATGGTAATCGTATCGGTTATCTTGTCAATTTTAAAATAATTGGTATAAGGGATCTCATTATATTCTTCGTAATTAAAAGGATTTTCTTTTATTACTTTATCGAAATTGTCAAGGTAGCCTATATTGAACCTGTATTTGTAAATTCCTTTTTTAGCTGCATTAAGAGCATCAGTATTTAGATCGCTGGCAAAAATTTTAGCTTTATCGAGCAAGCCCATTTCATTAAGCAAAATCATCATCGAATATACTTCTTGCCCAGTTGAACATCCTGCATGCCAGATGTTTATGTTTTTATTATTTGCAAATTTCGGGAGTATCCGGTATCGTAAATTTTGCCAAATTTGAGGATCACGAAAAAGTTCTGTGGTATTTACCGTAATGTCTTTAACTGTTTTTTCAAGAAATACTTTGTCACTTTTTAATTTATTGATTACTCCAACTAAGTCCAGGCTATTATCTATAAGAATTTTTTGTAGGCGTCGTTTTAATGATTTTTCCGAATACTCACTAAAATCATAATTTGATGCATTCTTAAGTGTATTAACAAAGAAGTGGACTTCCTGGTCTGTTAGAGTCATTTGAAATCTTTAGTTAAAAAAGTACTTATTATTACGATAAAAAAATAAATTTGTTTGTTTTAAAATGCCAAAAATAGCGAATAAACTTATATAGCAAAAAAATGATTAATTAAATCATATAAAATACACTATTTAATAATTTATGATACAAAAAACAAAAGCCACTTTAGCAATCTACGGTATTAAAGATATAAAAAATTATGAATATCCTGTATTTGTTCATGATCATAACCTTGCTTATTTTAAAAACGGAAAGATATTAAAATACTTACAGCTTGAAAGAGATACGCGAAAGAAGTTTGATAACTCAATGGATTTGACCCTTTTTAAGTTGTTAAAACAAGCAAAATTATTAAATGATAATTATGATCTGGTTTTTACCGATAATGTTGTTGGACGTGCATTTATTGATCAAAGCGGTGAGGCACGATTTGAAGCTCCTTTAAACCAAACATTACATAACGGAATTGAAAAAGGCAAAGCCTGGTGGTTTGGCAAGGAAAAAACAGCTTATGTACTTAATCATGAATTAGCGCATATTTATAGCTGTTTACCTTTTTTTGGAGATTTTAAAAACAATAGTTTACTGATACATTTCGACGGAGGAGCCAGCCAAAGTAATTTTTCCGCATGGACATATCAAAACAAGGAGTTGCATAAGGTTGAATATCATTGGGAATTAAAATATTTATCGTCGTTTTTTAATGCCAATGCCCTAACTTTTGCCCTAATCGGGGCTAAAGAATTTGATCAACATTCGGTACCGGGTAAATTGATGGGATTTGCATCGTTTGGTACATTTAGACCTGAAATAGAAGACTGGTTAATAGAAAACGATTTTTTTAACAATATATGGGGAAGAAAATCAATATTTTTCACCCAAGCAAAATTAGACTGGAATATTGATTTTAAAAGTTTTGATCAAAAGAACTCTTTTATTCAGGATGTTGCTGCTACTTTTCAGTATATTTTTCAGCGCGATTTAATAGCCAAACTTAAAGAACTTAAAGAAAAAACTCATGCCGAATATCTTTATTATTCCGGTGGTTCGGCATTAAATATTTTAACAAACTCGAAAATTATTCAACAGAAAATTTTTAAAGATGTATTTATACCCCCTTGTACAAACGATTCGGGTTTGTCGATTGGAGCAGGTGCTTTTCTTGAGCAATTGAAACATGGAAAGATTGAGATGCATCAACCCTATTTAAATAACTGGGGAATTGAAAATTATAAAGTAAACTATTTTAGTGATTTAGATATTATTGCTGAATTATTGAATCAGGGTAAAGTAATAGGCGTTTGCAATGGTTTTGGCGAAGTGGGCCCTCGTGCTCTGGGCAATAGAAGTATTCTGGCTAAAGCTGATTCGACAAAATTAGCTCAAAAAGTTAGCGAAGTACATAAAAAACGCGAATGGTATCGTCCGGTAGCTCCGGTTATGCTTGAGGAAAATGCCAAATATTTTACAGGGCTTAATAAAATTCATCATTTAAGTAAATTTATGTTGCTTGATTTTAATATCGATCCACTCAAAAGAAAAGAAATTGAAGGGGTGGTGCATGTTGATGGGACATCAAGAATACAAACTATTTTTAACCGCAGCGATAATCCTTTCTTATATGATTTATTAAAACTGTTGGATGAGAAATATAGGATTAAAGCACTGATTAATACATCATTTAATAAAAAAGGCGAGCCGATTGTCCATACTGAAAATGATGCTATACATTCGGCAGAAAAAATGCAACTTGACGGGATTGTAATAAACGGCAAGTTTTATAAACTAAATCCAAAAAGGATATAATAGTTTTTGTGCATTGGATTGGCTATAAATGTTGCTTGAACAGGAATTTCTTTATCGTTTGTAATTTTAAAATAGTTTATAGCTGTAAGCCCTGTGTTAACAACTCCAAATTTATCGCCATAATATCCATCAAAAGCATTAAGCCCTAAAAATAAGCGGATATCGGTTTGGTGTAGTTGAGTTTTATAACCCAGCTCAAAATAAGTTGAATAATAATTGTTCTGGTTTTCAGGATTTAAGTCATCTCCATAAACCATGGTAGCCACCAACATCTGAAATGGAAAACCAGAAGAACCATTATATGCCATATCTAATTCAAAGGTATGTTTGGTTGTTTGCTCATTGAAATCCGTAAATTCGTCATTTCCTGAAAAAGAAGTTGGACAATAGTAATCATAAACACTAAAAGAAAAATTACGAAAACCATAGTTAAAAAAGATATCCATTTCAGCATATTTCCCATCAATGCTTTGTGCTGCCCAGACACCCATTGAGTAACTGTTTTTTGAAAACGTAACAGAAGGTTCCAGCGTAGGAACAGTGCTGGTTTCAATGCCTCTCCATACATGCATCGTTCTAAAATCAACACCTAAATTTACATCCGGAATATTATTACTGGCGAATAATAAATTGGTAAGATGAATAAAAATGAATGTTAATGTTAACCTTCCATATTTTACGAAAAATTCCTGCATCCCCTAAAATTTTGAGGAGCAAAAATAGCTAAAATGCAGTAATTTCAGCGTATAATTTTATAGAATTTAGTTAAACATAATTTTGCACATAACTGGCTGATGATCAGTATTTTTAAAGTCAAAATTATGTGCTTTAACATAAATTGGATGTATGTTTGGCGACATAAGAAAAAAATCAATGATGGGGGTAATGGTTTTTCCTTTTTCGTAAGGTGCATTTAAATATCTGTTGGTTGGTGTATCCAAATCGTAAACCCACGTCCAGCTTTCAGGTAAGTATTCTTTTTCTATAGGATTTAAGACAAACCGTTTTGTAGGTGAATCTTTTTTAATATCTGAATAATCAATGTCGGGCGGATTTTGATTCCAGTCACCTCCAACAATAATATAATTGCCCTGTTGGTATTCAGTTAATAGAAATTTTTTTAAATACTCCATTTGTTGTTTTTTTAGTGAGCCATTATCGTAGGCTGAGTTGTGCGTGTTTACTACAATTAATTCTTTATGATCTGTTGTAGGAAATCTTTTCACTAAAAAACAGCGGTCGAGCATAAATAAACTTACCGGCCATGAAAAGTTTCCCGGGAACGAATATCGAATAACACTGCTGGGCTGATATTTGGTAAAACTTGTCAATCCTGATTTAACCCTTCCTAAAGGATTGGTTGCTGGTGATGGGACAAATTTTACATCGTAGTTGGTGGCAAAAAAAGGCTGATACCCTTTTAATATATTTTTTAAACTATCCAGTTGATTTATCCGGTAACTTCTTTTGGAGCGAATATCCACTTCCTGTAAAAGAATAAAATCGAGCGTATCATTGTGGCTCAGAAAACGTTTAATAAAATCAAAGTTTTCCAGGGTTCTTGCTTTGGTTGTTCTAACTTGTTTACCGCCATCATAAAAGAAATCCATATCATCGCCAAGGCCACTGTAACCAATATTCCAGATCATTAACGATAAGTTTTTTGTAATATCAATAGTGTCAGGACTTTCCGATTGCAATATTTTTTCTTTAATATCAGGTTTAAAATCAGCTATCGAAGCGTATAAAAGAAATAAAATAAAAAGTGCAAT
>CAZWPU010000072.1:0-8076 GCA_964635605.1 uncultured Bacteroidales bacterium
ATAAACAATTAAAATTTTTAATAAAGTGGCTAAAAAAAGAGTAGTAATAGATTACGAGAAGCTTCCTTTAGAAACCATCAATAGTATCAAAGCAGAATATCCTGATGGTTACGAAGACAACCTGATTACCTTTACCAACAAGGAAGGCAAATTTGTTTCAGCATTACCCTTTGAAACAGAAAAAATTTACTATCTGGTAAGAATGACAGAGCGTGAAGCCCGTCAGATTATTAAAGAAGATGACGATTACGATGATGCAGGTAAACTGAGAGATGATTTTTCTGATGATTTAAAAGATACAGATGACAATGATGACACGGAAGAATACTTAAGTGATAATTTCGACGAAGCGGTCAATATTAAAGATGATGCTTTTGATGATGATTAAAAATCCTTCTTCCTTCTAAATATAATCAACAAATAGATACTTCAACATATACAGTTTATTATTTTAACATTTACTCACAGGAATTACTTCATTTTGTTTATCCAATTATACTGTGATGATACATTAAATAACCTGTTTGATGTCATTTTAAATAAACAACATAACGCCTGCCTTTACATTAACAAGTAAAAAAAGAGAAGAAATTATGAGTAAATATACAGATCAAGCAAAAGCCGTTTTTGATTTTATTGGAACATTATCAAAAAAATCCAGGAATTTTTATTACCATCCGATGCGAAGAATTTATCGCATGTCATATACAGGATGTACTGAAAGCAGAAGCAACACAGGAAGAGATTGTTGAAACCATTGGTGTTGCTGTAGTTATGAGCGGCGGACCTTCCGTTGCTTATGGAGACCTGGCCTAAAAAGCAATAAAAAAATGATGTAATAAACAAAAAGGATTCAAAAAAGAGCTGCTTAAAATAATGGCAGCTCTTCTATTTTTTGCCTTTTCATACCTTCTTTTTTACTCTTTTAAAAACAACTCAGGTGTAAAGGTTAGGATTAGATACGAAAAATAGGAAAAATCACTGGGCGCTGCCGATTGTAAATGCTCCATAGTTTCTGAAGGAAAAAACACAGAGAATCCTATTCGTAAATCTACAGGTATATTTGCTTTATAACGATAAATGAAATCAATTTCATCTCCAAGCAATTTGTCAAAATCTGCAGCTCCTATTTCATCAATTTCTTTCTGCAAACTAAAAAAATGGTAATTTAGGTTAACAGAATGAGCAGCGTTAATTTCATACCCAAACTTTGCAAAAAAATCACGTAACCCTAAATCCAGTGTCGATTTATAAAGATTAGAAAAGTAATCCATTTCACCATAAAAACGGTGCCTGCCACCATATAAAATATCAAAGGAATTATCGCCCGGGGCATCACTTTCCCCGCTTAACCAATCCAACCCAATGCCGACATTGAATGGAACGAAAATTTGATAATCGCCCGCTAAACTAAACATATAGGCATTTACATTTTCTCCAGTCTGCTTTGTTCCCATTTGATAAAAGATATTACCTGATAACGAATAATTTTCACTTTTGATCTTTAAATACGGGCCAAAAGTAGCAGTAAGATAGACGGTTTCGCTGTCTTCTTCTTTCTGATAACCAGACAAAATACCCGTAAAAGATAAATAGGACTTATTGGTGATATTCTGTTTTAGATAAATAAAATCTAAAAATTTCATTTTATCAGGGGTGTATTCATTCCCAAATAAATTCTCTGAATCATTGTTCAATGATAATCCTAAATCAAATTGAAAATTATTTTTTTTGTATCCATATAAAATACCATCATAAGTTAAACCATGCTGTCCCCAGTTTCTGCCTGAGAGCAACCGTTGATTGTCATAGCTCCATTGCTGCCTCCCGACTTTGATAAAACTATTTGACCCAAGCTTTAGCCAAAGCCATGCCTGATATAAATCTAAACTGGCATTATTACCTTTCACCCCTGTTGATGAATATAAATCCTCATCGCCCCATACGCGAACATCCTGTATGCTAAAACCCATTCGATATTTTTCTTGTATATAATTAAAATTCAATCTTGATCGCTGACTGATAAAATATGCAGCTTTATTATCTTCTACCGGTAATTGTTTATATCCATGACGTTGTTCAGTTCTTGGCCTTAGTTCTGCATCAATGCTAAATTGCGCTTTTAATGTTGAACTTAAAAATAGTAATACTAAAAAAAAAATATAATATTTTTCATATTTATATATTAAGATATTTATTTGACATTTAAAGTCAAAATTTCTTACAAAATTTTGCAATTTTTTATAATTAATTATAAGCTCCTTTTAAATAAGCTTTGGTCATCTCGTGTTGTGGGTGTTCAAAAATTTGCTTTGCTGGTCCATGTTCTATGACTTTACCCAAATACATAAAAATTACATAATCGGCAATTCGTCTTGCCTGTCGAAGAATATGGGTAACAACAACAATGGTATATCGTTGTTTGAGTTTTAAAAACATCTCTTCAATATCTTTACTTGAAACAGGGTCGAGGGCAGATGTAGGTTCGTCTGCCAGAATAATTTCCGGGTCAACAGCCAATCCCCTGGCCAAACACAACCGTTGTTGTTGCCCTATGGATAATGCCGAGGCGGGATCTTTTAACCGGTCTTTTACTTCCTCCCACAAGCTAACCTGGCGTAAATAATTTTCCACCCGTCTAATTAAAAACTTCTTTCTACGCCGTCCGCTTATTTTTAGTCCGTAAGTAATATTATCATAAATACTCATAGGTAAAGGATACGGACTTTGAGACAGCAAACCCATTTTTTTTCGCAATTGAGTTATCTCTATTTTAGGATGTAAAATATCCTCATTCCCATTAAAAATATTGCCCGTTATTTTTACATCCGGATTTAAATCGGTAAGCCTGTTAAGGCTTTTTAACAGGGTAGTTTTCCCACATCCCGATGGCCCTAAGATTACGGTTAATTGATTTTCGGGAATAACAAGGTTTATATCTTTTAAGATATGCTCTTTCCCTATGTAAAGATTTAGGTGATTGATTTTTATTTTTTCTCCGTTTATCATGATATCCAAATTTTATCTAATTTTTTTCTGTTTAAACTTACTTGAAACAATTCTGGAAGAAACACTGATTATTAATATTATAACTGTAAGAATTACTGCTGCTGCATAGGCTCTGTTTTGAACTTCAGGAATTGGAGAGCTTAGTTGAAAAAAGATAGATAAAGGCAATGTTGCAACCGGTTGGTTTAATGCAGTGGGGATATAATCGGTATATCCGGCAGTAAATAAAACTGCTGCTGCGTCTCCTATAGCTCGTCCAAAGGCAAGAAGAATAGCCGTTACAATACCCGGAATACTTTGCCGGCATACCACTTTATAAGCTGTTTCGGATCGGGTAGAACCAAGTGATAAGGCAGACTCAAGCAAACCTTTGGGTACCGTCTTTAACACCTCATCCATCGAACGAACCATAATGGGAATAATAAATAAGGTTACTGTTATTATTCCGGCTAATAACGAGGTACGTACCCCAAAGTAAATCATAACAGAGAACCCAAAAGCTCCATAAACAATTGATGGGATACCCCATAATAAATCAAGCAAAAAGCGAATAAAATTTACCAGTCTGCTATTTTTAGCTCTATGAATATTGATATATAAAGCTAACGGGAGACTAAAACATAGCCCCAAAATGGTAGAACCCAACGCCAGATATAAAGAACCAATAATTGCATTTAATATACCTCCTTCTTTTCCGAAATAATAACCTCCTTGAGGAATTTGACTTATCATTTCCCAGCTTAACGATGGTAATCCTTTATAAAGAATACTTATAATAATCATTAATAAAACAACAACAATGATTAATGTTGAAAAAAACATTAAAAACCGATTTAAATATTCTTTAGCTTTTTGAAACATTTTTTTTATCATTTCAAATCTTTTTTTCAGAACGTAAGATTAAATACCTCGAACCAAGATTAAAAACAGTTACCACAACAAATAAAATTAATGCAGCAAACATTAAGGCAGAGTCGTACATAGGAATAGATAACATTTCTCCATAATTATTAGCTATAAGTGAAGGCAAAGGATATCCCGGCTGAAAAATACCTGTAGGGATTTTTACTACATTCCCTACCACCATTAATACTGCAATGGTTTCGCCAAAAGCTCTGGAGATACCCAAACCATAAGCAGAGACAATCCCGGGAAAAGCTTTTTTTAAAGTTACTTTTTTTATGGTTTCCCATTTTGTAGCACCTAATGATAATGAAGCCTCTTTAAGTTCTTGTGGAACCGTATTAATAACTTCAATCAGAATATTTAAAATAAACGGGATAATCATAATGGATAAAACAATAGATCCAGTTAAAACAGTATATCCGGAATTTGGATGCCCTAAAGAGGCACCTAAACGAGATATAAAAGGAACAACTAAGATAATCCCCCACACTCCATAAATCACCGAAGGAATCCCTGCCAATATATCAATAACAGGGTGCATTATTTTAAGCACCCATCTTTTGGCATAGTGGGTTAAATGGATTGCTGAAAGCATACAAATTGGTCCACAGATTAAGATAGACAGAACGGTAACCCAAAGTGAACTTATAATAAAAGGGAGAAAACCGAATTCTCCTTTCATTGGATGCCATTGACTTGAAAAGAGTAATTGCAGCAATGATTCTTCTTTAATTAATAAATTGGACTTAAATACTAAACCAATACCCAAGAGAAAAGGCAAAAATAAAACAATGAGAAAACAGACAAGCATCCACGAAGAATGCAGCTTATCTTTAAGGATTCGCCCAATTTTAAAGAAACGAATGGATTTAATGCTCATTATTCTCCAATTCATTTATTATTGATTAAGGCTTTCAAATCCATCTTGTAATTTCATTCCAGATAATTTTACATATCCGGCTTCCTGAACATATTCCTGTCCATCGGTAACTATCCATCGAAGAAATTCTTTAACTACTTTTCTTGTGGGTTTTCCTTTTGATACAAAATATAAATCACGTGCTGGTGGAGAAGGATATTTTCCTGTTTGTATAGCAATATTTATATCATCTAATTTGTTATAAAAATTTTCTTCAGAATCAATTTTGCCATTTTCATTTAGGTCAATGGGTATAATATCCAGGCCGGGGTGTTTTTTCCGGGTTTTAATATCGTAAACGTAGATAACATTATTATAAGCAATCCCTTTTCGATCATTCTTAACAGCATCGGCCATTCCAGGATCGCCATAAATACCAGTTCCCATGAGATCTTCTTGATTCCCCCCTAAATATTCAGCCCATATTTGAGCTGCTCCACATGCATCAGACCTTGTATACACATTCATGGACAAATCTTTTGCTGCGGATCCTTCAGTCCATTTTTCCCAGCTAGTAAACTTTTTATGAATAAATATATCTACAAAATTCTGCTGGGTAAATCCATATTTTTGAACATTATCAGCAAAAGGGGAATTGGCATTCATAGTAGGAAGAACCGCATCCTGAGCAACTGCAACCCACCATAATCCTTTTGCTTTTTCTACATCTGTTATTCCCCGGGAAAACATCCCAAGATCAACCATCCCCGATAAAGCATCAGTCATTCCTTTTCCTGCACCACCGGCTGAAATATCAATTCGAACCTTAGGATGAATTTTTTGAAACTCCTCTGCCCAACGAGCAGTAATTGGATATAAAGCAAAAGCTCCCGAAATAGTTATCGTTCCTGAAAGCATTTGTTCTTTATTTTTTTCACTTGTTTGTATCTCCTTTTTTGGGTTATTTTTACAAGAAAAAAAAGTGCCGATTAAAATACTAATTATTATAAGTATTAAAGTTTTTGTGTGTCTCATCATAGTATAAGTTTTAAGATTAGATAGAGCAAATGTAGAATCGATCATTTACATCGAAAACAGCACAAAAACTTAAATTGAATGGAGTAAAATACGAATTATTGATAAGTATAAATACCTATTGAACAAAAAAGCATTTATTAATTTTCAGAAGCAACAGGAAGAGTAAAATAAAACACCGTTCCTTTATCAGGCATACTCTCTGCCCAAATTTCACCTCTATTCCTTTCCACAAACTCTTTACATAAAATCAATCCTAAACCAGATCCAACCTCATTATTTGTCCCCGATGTGGTAAAAAATTTTTGGGAATTAAATATTTCTTTAGCCGTTTTTTCATTAAAACCAATTCCGGTATCTTTTACAGCAACTTTACAAAATTGCTCTTTTTTATCAACAGCAATTGAAACAAACCCTCCAGAAGAAGTATATTTTAATGCATTAGAAATAATATTCCGTAAAACGCTCATAATCATATTAACATCCACATATACATCATAATCTGAATTTAACTCAGCCTTTAATGAAATATTTTTATGATCGGCTATGGTTTTAAATAGTTGCAAGTTTTTATGAATAATAGAATTCAAACGAACAATTTCAGGTTGATAATTAAGTTCTCCTCTTTGGCTTTTAGCCCAAAGGAGTAAGTTTTCCAATAGATCACTTACCGATTGGATGGATTTGAAAAATACATTAAAAACATCTTTAAGATTATGATTATTAACAATTTCCTCATCATCAAGCAACATTTCAATGAGTGAACGAAGATTGCCAATAGGGCCACGTAAATCATGCCCAATAATCAAGAACATTTTATCTTTGGTTGCATTAATCTTCGATAGTTCTTCTTTTTGTTTTTCTAATAAAAAATTCTGTTGTCTTCGGTGTTTTAAAGTATACAATACATAAATAAAGGTGCCGACCAATAAAGCTAAAATAACTAATAATGCCATATTAAATAATCGGGTGCGATGAAGTTCCAGTTCTTTAATTTTTTTATCTTTATTGAGTAAATCAATCTCAGCCTGTTTTTTTTGCTTTTCGAGTTGGTATTCAAGGTCAAATATTTTTTCAGATAACTCTTGGTTAAAAAGCGTATCATTAAGATTGATAATTAGATTATTATAGTCGGATGCTTTTTTATAACTTCCTAATTGATAGTTTACTTTTGATAATACTTTAAAAGCATCCCTAATAAGTAAACGAGAACCTATCTCGTTTGCTAACATTAAACTTTTTTCTGCGAAATCTTTTGCCTTATAATAATCTCCATGCTGGCAATACAAAAATGATTTTTTTACATAAGCATTGGCCAATAAATCTATATCTGAATTCTTGTCTACTGTTTCGATGGTTTTGTTGTAGTTTTTATGTGCGAATTCATATTGATTTAGTTCAAAATACACATCCCCAATATATTTATAACAAACTGCCTGGGCAGGAATATTGTTTAATTCAATTCTTAAATCAAGAGCTTTTTCTAAATAATCCAAGGCTTCCTTATATTCTTTTTTTAACATTTTTGCCCTGCCTAAATTTAAAAAAATATAAGCCAGCATTCTTTTATGCTCAATTTCTTCGGCTATTTCTTTGGCTTTAAGTAAATTTTCAATGGCAATGCTGTAGTATTCCTGGTAGATATACAAATTCCCTATATTGATATAAAAATAACCTTCCAGTTCTTTGTCGTTATACTTTTGTGCAAGCTCTAGGCCTTTAAAATAGTAATCGAGTGATTCGGAATATTTACCAAGAATACGGTAAGCAACACCAACAAAACTATGTGCTTGAATATAGTTTTCGTAGTCTTCATACTTTCGGGCTAACTCCATTGCCTTTAAGCCATGTTCAATTGATTTTTCAGGAAAAGAGTTACGTTGTTCCCAACTAAGTTCATTCAGAATTTCTGCTTTTAATGAATCGTGAGAAATAGCAAGTAATTTGTATAAACTATCAACCTCTGTATTGATACTCCCAAAACATAAAAAAAATAAAAAAATAAAAAAATTACTTAAAACAAATTTCTTCATATATCATAGGGAAAATATTTAAGATAAAAATAAATAAAAATAAGATACAAACAGAATTATTTTTTTTTGTTCATCAAAAATTTATAAATAGTTATTTGTTATTCAATGAACTTTAAACAAACAATCGATTATTTTAAATCCGGATAATCTTGTTTTTGATAGCATACATCACCATGCTAGCGGTATTTTTTGAACCGGTTTTTTCTAAAATATTTGCTCTATGTTTATCAACGG
>CAZWPU010000073.1:0-8054 GCA_964635605.1 uncultured Bacteroidales bacterium
ATTTGCGTTTAACAATAAACCAAGGATTTAAAAGATTTTTTTTATTATAAATCAGTGGTGTCTTTTCGTCATCTTCCATAATTTCGCATTCTGCATATAAAGCAATCGCATGCCCTGCCGCGGTATCCCATTCCATTGTTGGCGCAAACCGAGGATAAATATCGGCTCTACCTTCAGCAACCATTACAATTTTTAGGGAGCTGCCTTTAGAAATAAACTCAATTTCACCATATTGTTTTTTTAACTTTTCGATAAATTTTTCTGTTTCTTCATTCATATGTGAGCGGCTTCCAACCACCGTATATTTTTCTTTATTGTTAAAAACAGGAAGTTTTTGGGATAAACCGATTAATTTATCAATATGAAAATCATCAATATCTAAATTAAATACTGATGTTTTATATGCCCCAAAATCTTTTAAAGCAAAATATAAATCATTTAAACAAGGAGCATAAACTACACCTGCAATTGGAATTCCCTGATAAATTAAAGCAATATTAACCGTAAATTCACCATTCCTTTTAATAAATTCTTTAGTTCCGTCCAGAGGATCAACCAACCAGTAATATTCCCATTTCGATCGTTCTTCAAAAGCAATATCTTTACCTTCTTCGCTTAGGATCGGGATATTGGTAGATTTAAGCAGATCTACAATTGTCTCATGTGCTCGTTTATCTGCAAAAGTTAATGGAGAATTGTCTAATTTAATTTTTATGCCAAAATCTTTAGAATGATAAACATTTAAAATTTCTTTTCCTGCCTTAAAAGCGGCTTTTACCGCAATGGTTATCAATTCATTAATTTTAATCATGCTATATATATTACTTTAAAAATAGATTAAATTTAAGATAAAGACGGTAACAACCATATAAATTAAAGTTAAAGGAGCACCAACTCTAAAAAAATCTTTAAACGAATATCCACCGGGCCCATAAACCATTAAATTTGTTTGATATCCATGAGGAGTAATAAAATTGGCAGCAGCAGCAAATGATACAACCAAAACAAAAGGAATAGGGTTTAAATCCAGATTCGCCGCCATAGTAAGCGATATAGGGAAAATGATGGCTACTGCCGCTTTATTTGTTATATACGCAGCTAATATGGCAGTAATAAAATAAATACCAAATAAAAGCCCGATTCTTCCTAAAGGTAAAAATGTTGTAATTACCAAATCTGCAATTAATTCAGCGGCACCGGATTTTATCATGGCGGTTCCTAAAGCTAAAGCAAGCGCAATGATCATGGCAAGGTTATAATCTACTGCTTTATAAAGTTCTTTTGGATTAGCAATTTTCATGGCTATCACGACCATCAATAAAACCACCAATCCCATAAAAAGAGAAACAATATTGAGGGCAGCAAGTAATATGGTAAGTACCGTTCCACCCAATAAAGTCCAAACTTTATATGCTTCAATTTTCTGAAAATCTTTTACTTTAGAAATAAAATAAAAATCTTGGGTATGATTCGAACGACTGATAAAATCGGCTCCGGTAAAAAGGAGTAAAACATCACCAGGCTTGATGATAATATCACCAATTTTACCCGAAATACGTTCTCCATTCCTATGAACAGCAATTACAGCCGCGTCATATTTTGCTCTGAAACGAATTTCTTTTACCGTTTTATTGATCATCGGTGAATTGTGAGAGATGACAATTTCAACTACTTCGGTTTGTTTCTTTTTATAAAGCATACCCACCGAAGGAAGTCGTAAACCAATATCTGAGTTAATCATCTCGACAATTGTTTCCGTATCCCCTGCAAAAATCAATATATCATCTTTTTGTAAAATTACATTTGGTTTTACCGATGATATCTTAAATGATTTTCGAATGATTTCTACTAAAAATAACCCTTTTAAATTTCTCAGATTAGCTTCTTCAATCGTTTTTCCAATTAATTTGGAGTCTTTACGAATCTCAGCTTCCACCAAATATTCTCGGGTATTGGTAGAAAATTTTTCGATTAAATCTAATTTATTGGGTAATAATTTTTCGCCAAAAAATAACAAATAAAAAAAACCGATAAAAATCATTGGAACACCCACATATGCAAACTCAAAAATATTTAATGAATCCATTTCAGGAAAAATTTGCTGGTCAATTACCATCCCATTTACAATAAGGTTGGTTGATGTTCCGATAAGTGTTGCGCATCCACCCAGAATGGCAGCATATGACAAAGGCATTAAAAATTTTGAAGGAGAAATATTGTTTCTTTTGCACCAGTTATTCACATAAGGCATCATTACAGCCACCAGAGGAGTATTATTTAAAAATGCAGAAAAACCAGATATAATTATGGTCATTCGGCTTAAAAAACCACGATAACTTTTGGCCGATTTAAATATCCTGTCAAACAATGTTTCAACAACCCCTGTCTGTCGGATAATATCTCCCAATAGAAGCAATAAAATAATTACGGCTAATTGTTGGTTAGCAAAACCATTTAATATTTCACGTGGAGTTAATATACCAAAAAAACCTAATGCTACAACAGCTATTACAAAAGTAAATGTGGTACCTAGAAGTTCCTGATATAAAGAAAACAGTATAAATAAAATTACGATAAATACTACGATTAATTCGAAAGTAATCATTATATCAAGTTCGTTAAAAAATAAAAGCTTTACTAAGCAATAATATACTATCCTTAATAAAGCTAATATTAAATTTTGTTAGTCATTTATTCTTTTCCACTTTTTCACTAGAATGCATTCACAACAAAAATAAGAATAAAGGACTACTGAACAAAGATTCGTTAAATTATTTCTATCGTTTTATAATTTTAAATGTTTCTAATGTTTTACCAGATAATTCTGATATCCTCAAAAAATATTGAGAAGAACTTAATCCGGATAAATTAATTTTATATGGTCCTTCGGAATGATACCTTTTTTCTTTTAAAATGATTTTTCCCTCCAAATCATATAATTCAATCACTACAGATTTTATTTCATCCGATTCAAATAAAATATAAATATAATCTGTTGCTGGATTAGGATAAACTTTTATCGCTACATTATTTTCCAGGGGTTTTTCGATAGAAGTAATCTCATAATATCCTTGCTGAAAACCTTGTGTTAAAATTACTGTTGATGACTCTAGTGTTTCAATAGCTATTTCTCCAAGAGTCCAGCTAACGATAATTTCTGAGGTTTCAGAGTACTCCCCGGCAGAAGCTATCACTTGCGAAGAAATACTTTGACTAAAAGTATATCCGCAAAGCAAACAAACGACCAAAATTAATATTGTTTTTTTCATAATGTCGCAGTTTAAATTTCTACAATTTACAAAATATAAAACTTAAATTCAACAGAAAATTACATCCACAGTCTTTTTCCCATTTTAACATTAATCTGATTGAATAAAAATTGTGGGGATAAGCTTCGCCAATTAAAATGATCAAATTCATTGCTAAAAGCAATATAATAATCAATATTATTATTGATAAACTCATTTTTAACATGCGGTTGAAAATTTATTCCTACAATCCACCCATCCTCAATATCATCAAACCACTCTTCATAATAAGAATCGTCCGATGCATGAAAATTTAAAATATTCTCACCAATTAAAATAAATTTATTCACCTGTTGATTTGTTAATGAATCAACAACTTCGCGTTTTAAAAACATTACATCATTATACAAGGTATCATTCCATTCACCTAAAAATTCAATAATTGTAAAACCCTTATCATAATCAGTAAATAAAATCTTAAGATATAAGGTTTCTGAGCCAAAATCATCCCATTGAGGATGAATCAAATAGTTATAGATCGCATGGGTAAATTCAAATTCACTATATTCTCTTCCAAAAAAAGGAGATCGCTCGTCCTCCGATGCAATATAGTACTTACGCCATGAATAAAAAGGCTCCAAAAGATGCATATTGTTTTTACGTCAATTAAATCAAAATTATTGTTAATCAATAAAAATAATCTTTATTTTTACATCAAATTAAAATACTTAGGATTATGAAAAAAACACTCATTTTATTCTTGTTAATCTTGCAATTTTCAAGTGTAATAAAATCACAAAATAAGGAAATAATCGTGGATAATAATAATCGTTTTGCAATTGATCTTTACAAAGAATTAAAAGGTAGCGGGGAGAACCTGATCTTTTCACCTTTTAGTATATCTTCAGCTATGGCTATGACTTATGCAGGTGCAGAAAACCATACAGCCAAAGAATTCCACAAAACATTGTTTTTTCTGGAAGATAAACAATTATTCCACCAGGAGTTTAGCAATCTATTCCAGGGAATTGTAGCTGACAAGAAAAAGATGGTTGAGTTTTATAATGCCAATTCTTTATGGATCCAGAAAAATTTCAAATTAAAAGAAGAATTCCTGAATATTAATAAAAAATATTATTCATCTGCGCTCTTCTATACAGACTTTTATCAGACACAAAAGGCAGCTAACGAAATTAACGGATGGGTTGAAAAAAATACCCGGAACAAAATAACAAATCTCCTCCAACCATCGGCGTTAAGTCCTGATACACGTTTAGTATTAGTAAATGCATTATATTTTAAAGGAGATTGGAATAAACCTTTTAGAGAAGAAAAAAATAGTGAAGAAAAGTTTACCATCTCCAAAAAGGACGAGGTAACCACCACGTTTATGAATGGTCAGATAACAACCTGGTACTACAAAGATTGCTTAAAAGAAATTATTGAAATACCCTACGCTAACAGAGATTATTCAATGATGATTATCTTACCCAAAAATTACCGGAAACTAAAATGGGTTGAACGTTTTTTATCGGTAAAATGTATGGAAAGGTATGAGAATAAAAAAGAAAAATATAAAGTTAATCTATCGGTTCCAAAATTTAAAATGGGAAGTGAATTTAACTTAAAAGAGGTTTTCCAGGCGCTTGGTATGAAAGATGCTTTTGCTGGGTCTGCTGATTTTTCGGGCATGACCGAAGAGACCCGGCTGTTTATTGATGAAGTAATCCATAAAGCCGTTATTGATGTGAACGAAGCAGGAACAGAAGCTGCTGCGGCTACCGCTGTAGTTATGCGAAAAACATCGGTATTAATGGAAAGTGTTACCTTTAAGGCCGACCGGCCTTTTATCTATGCTATCCGGAATACCCGCGACGGCACCATCTACTTCCTCGGAAAAGTGACGAATCCAGAAAAATAAAATATATAACTTAAACTTAAATTTATTCCAATGAAAAAAATTTTTACTTTACTAATTGCCATATTTTTAGCATTTAACGTATTTGCTGATCACGTTAATAAAGACGAAGCAAAACATTTGGCTGCAAAATTTTATTCCGCTTTTGCACCATCGGCTAAGGCAGATGCCAAAGTGGATAAAATATTTATTGAAACCTTTAAAGGCAAAGAATCTTTTTATATTATTAGTTTTGATAAAGGAGGCTTTGTGATCATTTCTGCTGATGATTATGCCGTTCCTGTGCTTGGATACTCTTTTACCAATCCTGCCAGGGAAACGTATGGTGCTAACATTAAATATCTGTTTGACCGTTATAAGCTAGAAATTGAAGAAGTTAGAACCCTAAAATCAGAAAATGACCAAATAAAAAATGACTGGGAAAACTTAAGAAAGGCAAAATTAAAAGGCGAAATAAAAGCAGCCGGTCCATTACTTGAAACTACCTGGAATCAATCACCTAACTATAATAAATTTTGTCCCGGGGGGTCTCCTACCGGATGTGTAGCTACTGCGATGTCCCAAATTATGAATTATCATGAATGGCCCTCTTCCGGAAATGGATGGAATAACTACATTCCATCTGAACATCCTGAGTATGGAGAACAAATGGCCAATTTTGCCAATGAAGTTTATGACTGGCAGAATATGCCCAATGAACTAACTGGTTCAAGTTCTGAAGATGAAATTGATGCCACAGCTATTTTAAACTACCATGCGGGAGTAGCTGTTAATATGAATTATGCACCCGATGCGTCCGGAGCACAAACTAATGATGTGCTATATGCCATGTCTTCATATTTCAAATATGATCCTGCAACATTAGAGTTGATAACCTATGATCCAGAAGAAGAAACCGGATATTTTAATAAAATCAAAACAGAAATTGATAATGGACGTCCCATTTATTATGACGGTTACGGAGAAAGTGGAGGCCATGCCTGGGTATGCGATGGTTATGACGACAATAATAAAGTACACATCAATTGGGGATGGGGAGGAAATTTTAATGGTTTTTTTCTTCTAGATAATATGTCTCCCTACACATACGATTTTACCGAAGGGAATGCCATGATTATAGGCATTCAACCCGGAAGTGCTTACCAGGATATGTTATGGACCAAACAAGCCAGTAGCTTCGTAGAACCAGCCAGAGGTATTGATTATCTTTTTGCTGTTAACGAAAGAGTAGCCTGGGCAATTGGTTTCGATGGTTATGGTAATACAGATTATTTAAAAGAATTTACAAAAACAACTGATGGCAATCATTGGGAATCAGGAGAAATTAATGCTCCCGAAACCGATGGATATGGTTCGTCAATGATTACAGCTATTGATGAAAATACTGCCTGGGTAGCGCTATATGATCCAAATAATGGAGGTGGAAAAATCGTCAAAACCTCTGATGGAGGTGAAAACTGGATACATCAGTCTTCGGCTGCCTTTGCAGCTCCCAATGGTTTTCCTAATGTAGTTCATTTTTGGGATGCCAATAACGGTTGGTGTCAGGGAGACCCTAATGGTGGTTATTTTGAATTATATACTACTACAGATGGTGGAAACAACTGGACCAGAGTCCCTGAAGAAAATATTCCTGCAAACCAAAGTGGGGAATATGGGACAGTTGGTTTCTATGATGTATATGAAGACAATGTATGGTTTGCAACCAACAAGGGAAGAATTTTTAAGTCTACCGACAAAGGATACCATTGGGAAGTATATCAAACTCCATTAGCTGTAAGTTTTGAACTATCATTCAAAAACGAAAATGTTGGGATTATCCAACGAAGAGGTTCCGGGGACAATAAAGTTCAATATATTACTACCGATGGTGGTGAAAACTGGACCGAATTAAATCCAACAGGGAACTTTTACACCAATAGTTTTACTTATGTTCCCGATACAAATATTTTAATATCCACAGGATCCGACTATCAAACCCCTTACCAGGGAATTTCCTATAGTACAGATGATGGACAAACATTTGTTGAATATGCTAATTTTTATCAAAACTTCCAGTTTCTAACCTTAGGCTCTGCAGGCATTAATGCAACCTGGGCTGGGGCTTATAGTTCGAGTGTTAATAAAGATGGTATGTGGAAATATGGCGAGAAATATGACTCCTTAGACTTCACAGTAAATAAACGAAAAGTATGTATTAATGATTCTACCATTATTTACAATGATATCTCTATGGATGTATACGATACCTATGAATGGGATTTTGGAGATGGTGCATCTCCTCCAACAGCAATAGGTTCTGGACCACATATCGTAAAATATACTAGCGAAGGATCAAAAACTGTAAAATTGGTGGTTACCCAAGGAGCTATTGAAGACTCCATAGTAAAGAATGAGTTCGTTTATGCTGCATCAGGAATTCCTGAGATAATAGAAATATCCGGAGAAACTGAAGTCAATGTATTTGACACGCTCACATACACTACAACTGATCTAAACGAGGTAAACTATCAATGGGATTTACCAGAGGATTGGATTGGGTCATCTACAAAAAATTCAATCGATATTACTTTTCTTGAACAGGGAACCCAAACCATCAGGGTAACTCCATCGAATGTTTGTGGTGAAGGAACGCCTCAAGAATTTGAAATTACAGCCAATTGTATTACTACTAACCCAGGCATGATTTCAGGAGAAACCGCAGTTCGTGTTGGAGAAACTCATACGTATACAGTTCCTTATCAGGATTATATTTCCTACATCTGGGACTTACCTGAGGATTGGTCTGGCACTTCAACCACGAATATAATTGAAATTACTTATGGAGGACAACCCGTTACAGATAGTATTAAAGTTACCTCTTCGAGCGTTTGTGGAGAAGGAGAATC
>CAZWPU010000074.1:0-7959 GCA_964635605.1 uncultured Bacteroidales bacterium
CCGGGAAAAAATTAAAAGATTATATCCCGGATCTTATTAAGCAAACCTTTGCTGATGATATTTATGATATAAAAATTATTTATACATCATTCTCGGGTGAAGCGACTCAAATTGTAAAGCAATATTTTAACCAGGGATATAAAAAAGTAGTAGCTGTTGGTGGGGATGGAACAGTAAACGAGGTTGCTTCGGCAATTACAGAAACGGATGGAGTATTAGGTATTGTACCAACCGGTTCGGGGAATGGATTAGCTCGTCACCTTAAAATCCCGATGAATGTTCAAAAATCCTTGGGAAACATTAAAAAAGGGCGTCAAATAAAAATAGATTTTGGAACCATTAACGATCAAAAATTTTTTTGTACCACAGGAGTAGGTTTTGATGCTCATATTGGTCATGTGTTTTCTAAAGCTCAAGGCCGCGGATTTGCAAGTTATTTAAGAGCAACACTTTCAGAATTTAGAAGATACCTACCAGAGCGCTATGAAATATCTATGAACGGGACCACCTATATGCGCGATGCTTTTCTGATTACTTTCGCCAATGCATCACAATATGGGAATAATGCACATATTGCTCCGAAAGCGCAAATTAACGATGGGGAGTTAGATGTAGAAGTTATGATAGCTTTCCCAATAGTTTCAGCACCTAATCTTGGGATTCGCCTCTTTGCTAAAAATATTGATAAAAGCCGTTTCGTAGAAACTTTCCGGTGCAAAAAAATTTTAGTCAGACGCAAAGAGCCAGGGGTTATTCATTACGATGGAGAACCGGGTGAGGCTGGTGAAGTTTTAAATGTTAAAGTAGTTCCCGGAGGGCTAATAGTTATTGTTCCTTAAAATTCGTTTTTTCTTTGTTTCAATCTCTCAATTATTTCAAAAACTGCAGGGCATATCAGCGAATTTTTTAAGGTAAGATTCAATACTTGGTAAAACCTTGGGCGATCAGTATGAGGATATTTCCTGCAGGCTTTAGGGCGGCTTTCATACACCATACAATAATTATCGGGAAGCAAAAACGGGCAGGGTGTTTCTTTAAACACATAATCTCCTTCTTCATCAAGATAAAGATATTTTTCTACAAATTGCGAAGGTTTAATTTTTAGATGTTTTGCCAGTCTGTTAATATCATTGTCGTAAAGGGTTGGGCTAATAGATTTACAGCAGTTGGCACAATCCAGACAATCTATCTCCTGAAAAACTTCATCGTGGAGTTTTTGGACAATTTTATCCAGATTTTTTGGTTTTTTCTTTTTTAATCGTGCAAAAAAAACTTTGTTTTCTTGAAACAAATCCAATGCCCGACTTTTAAGTTCAATGATGGATAGATAATTAAAAAAAATCATTATTCACTGGGTCTGATATAATTTCTTATTTTATCTCTTAGTCCGTTGGTTCTGATTTGCGACAGAAACAGCCCGCCAATTACTAACGAAATTCCCATAATTTTTGTTAGATTAATTATTTCATCCAATATAAAAAAGGCAATGATAGCCGTTAATACAGGAATAAGATTGGTAAATGCATTGGCTTTCCCAACACCTATTCTTTTAATGGCAAAGGTGAAAAAGATAAAAGCGAATGAAGAACCAAAAAATGCAAGCTCGAGTAAGGGAA
The DNA here is from genome assembly GCA_964635605.1 of uncultured Bacteroidales bacterium. Lineage (GTDB taxonomy): Bacteria > Bacteroidota > Bacteroidia > Bacteroidales > UBA12077 > UBA12077. The sequence goes on from CAZWPU010000074.1 coordinate 1,617, forward strand.
TCCATGCCTCCTGAGATAATCCTGTTTGTATGAAATCCTTGAAATCAAAAATGAAAAATAGTGGAGCAAATAAAAATATACCTATAAGATTATGATAAGAAACAATAGTGATAGAGCTGTACTTGTTCGATAAATTTTTTAAAACGATTGAATAGCCAATGGCAGCAACAACCGCAAGCATCAACATGGCAATACCTAGTGGAGATACGGTTATTCCTTCATTTTTTTCAAAAATAATAAAGCTTACCCCAATAATGGAAAAAATAATACCCATTAAATTCATTCGGGTAATTTTTTCATTCAAGAAAAATGATGAGGTAAATGAAGTAAACAAAGGAATAGTAGCAATAATAACAGCAGCCAGCGTTGATGATACCAATTTAACGCCAAAACTTTCTCCAATAAAATAGAGAAATGGATTAAATACTGAAACCAGTAAAAAGAATTTAAAATCTCCTTTTTGAATTTTTTCAATTTTTTTAAGTGGATACATTAATGCAAAAAGGAAAATGGAAGATATGATAAGGCGGAAAAATACAGTAGTAATCGGATTATAAAATTGATATACTATTTTGTACCAAATAAAGGTAAAACTCCAAAATATCATTGCTAAACTAACAGCAATGTAAGCGGATACAATATTTTTTTTCATAACAGGATGCGAAGTTATGTTTTATTATTGATTATTTTTTGCGTAAAAAAGAAAAATTTGAACTTGTTTTTTGTTATGGTTTAATTAAAATATATTTGTGTTCTGTAGAAACTATTTCTATTTCAATGAAACCCTCATGCAATAAAGTACACAAAAAGGATATGAACCGAAGCGAAGCTGAGTTCACGAATACCAAATTAAAAAATATATTTATGAGTAATAAATTTTGAGGGTTCCATGGTATTTGAAATACAGCAGTAAAAATTAGCAATTATATTTACTTGAATAACAGGAGTATAACATAAATATATTCGAATGAATACAACAGATATTTTAATAAAAATCAGGAAGATTGTACGTTCAATTAATATTGAATCAAAAAAAATACAAAGGGAACATGGACTAAGTATTCCTCAATTGCTTTGCCTTGAATATTTGCATAGGTCTGAAGGATTTCAGTCCACACAGAAGAATATAAGGGATTATTTGAATCTTAATTCGAGTACCGTAACCGGGATTATTAAACGGCTGGAGAAGAAAGGATGTATTGCGCGGTTACCCAAAAAGGATGATAAAAGGACCACTTATATTGTGCTAACTTCCAAAGGTTCTGAGTTGTTAAAAAACACACCTTCGTTATTGCACGAAAGGCTCTCTCAGCAACTGGAAACCTTATCAGGCCAACGGCAAAAAGAAATTAATGATGCATTGGATTTAATTATTAAATACCTTGATATCGATAGCATAGATGCGTCACCTTTAATTACTGTTGATGAAAATATTCATTTTGAAAATGGAGAATAGTTTCAGTAGAACAGATTGTTTCTTGAATTTTAATGGCTTAGGTTGGTTAATGCTTGTAAATTCAGGTGTTATGGTTAATTGCTAATTTGTTTGTTTCATAAAAATTGTTAATTTTGTTGTGCTGAAACAATTGTTTTATCTCTTGATTAGTGAATGCCATTAGCTTTTATTAATTTTAAGGTGATTTTCGTTGGATTATGGATACTAATTATTCATATTGAGTTGTATTTAATTTATGGGAAAACTTTTTGATGTAGAAAAAATAATAGCCCTTCGGCATGAAATCCATCAACATCCGGAGTTATCTGATTCCGAAGCACAAACAGCTCTTCGGATGATTAACTTTATGGAACCCTATCATCCTGATAAAATTGTCACTGAGATTGGAGGCCATGGAGTCGCTGTGGTTTTTAAAGGAAAGGAAAAAGGGCCTTCTGTTCTTTTTCGCTGCGAACTTGATGGTTTGCCCATTGACGATTTAATTGATAAAAGTTATCGTTCGCAAACTGCTGGTGTAGGCCATAAATGTGGACATGATGGACATATGGCGATACTTGCAGGACTAGCTGATACGTTTTCCAACAAAAGGCCTGAAGCAGGGGAGGTGATTTTAATGTTTCAACCCGCCGAAGAAAATGGACAGGGAGCATATAGAGTGGTAAATGATAAACGGTTTAAACAATTAAATGTAGATTATGCTTTTGCTTTACATAACTTACCAGGATACGAAAAAGGTATTATAGTGCTGGGTGAGAAAAATTTTGCTTCCGCATCCAAAGGAATTATTATTAAACTCACTGGTAAAACATCCCATGCCGGAGAACCCGAAAATGGGAATAGTCCGGCAATTGCAATGGCTGAAATTGTCAAAGAATTAACTTTTTTACCCCAAAAAGAAAATATATTTAATGATTTTACCTTGGTAACGGTAATTCATGCACGGCTAGGCGAAGTTGCTTTTGGCACTACCCCCGGATATGCCGAAGTAATGGCTACCCTTAGGTCATATACCAATTCTGATATAAAAATTTTAACTCAACATGCAGAAAAAATAGCAGAAGAACATGCTCAAAACAGCCATTTGAAATATGAGATCTCTTATGTTGAAGAATTTCCGGCAACGATCAACAATACTAATCTAGTGCAACAATTACATCAGGTAGCAAAGTCAAATCAAATTCCTGTTGAACAGTTAGAAGAACCTTTTCGTTGGTCTGAAGATTTTGCCCATTTTACACTAAAATTTCCAGGAGTGCTTTTCGGACTTGGATCAGGAGTCACTCAACCGCAATTGCATAATCCGGATTACGACTTTCCTGATGATATTATTGAAAATGGTGTCAAAATGTTTTACGGAATTTATCAACAAATTATAAAAAATCAGCAGAAATAGTTATGGCAGGAACTTCAGTAATAGAAATTGATCGAACAGCTTTAATTCATAATTTAAATTTTTTACAATATTTTCTCGGCGATGAGGTTAAAATATCTTCTGTAGTTAAATCAAATGCATACGGCCATGGGATCGAACCATTTGTTCCTATAGCAGAAACAGCGGGGATACGTCATTTTTCTGTTTTTAGTGCAGAAGAAGCCGAAGCCGTATGCAATGTTAAAAAACCCGAAACCGATGTGATGATTATGGGTTGGATGTCGGATGATGAAATTGAATGGGCTATCGATAATGATTTAGAGTTCTTTGTTTTTGAAATTATAAAACTTGAAAAAGCTGCCGAAAAGGCCGAAAAGCTAAATAAAGTAGCAAAAATTCATATTGAAGTAGAAACCGGATTAAACAGAACCGGATTTACGCAGAAGCAGCTGGTAAAAGTAGTGAAGTTTATTAAAGAAAACAGAGCTTTATTTTATATCAAAGGGCTTTGCACTCATTACGCTGGTGCAGAAAGTATTGCCAATCATGTGCGTATACAAAAACAAATACGTAAATATAATCAGTTGTACAAATGGTTATATAATCGCGATATTATTCCCGAAATCCGTCATACAGCATGCTCAGCAGCTGCAATAACTTATCCACGTACTCGAATGGATATGGTGCGAGTTGGAATTCTACAATATGGGTTCTGGCCCACTCGCGAAACGTTTATTCAGTATATCAATAAAAGAATGGACAAAACAGATCCATTAATGCGCGTGTTAAGTTGGAAAAGTCAGATAATGTCTATTAAAAAAGTAAAAACGGGTGAGTTCGTTAGTTACGGAACAGCATATCTTGCTCAAGAAGAAAAAGTAATTGCCATTGTTCCTGTTGGCTATTCTCATGGATACAGTCGTTCATTGAGTAATCAGGGGCGTGTAATTATTGATGGACAAAGAGCACCTGTTATAGGAGTGGTTAATATGAATATGCTTATTGCTGATGTAACGCATATACCAGGAGTTAAACGTGGCGATGAGGTAATTTTAATTGGAGCAGATAATAGAATTGAAATTACCCTGGCTTCTTTTGCTGATTTTAATAATCAGTTAAATTATGAGTTATTAGCCAGATTGCCTATGAACATTCCACGAAAAGTAATAAATTAGCTAAAAAAGAGTTATACTAAAAAAAATAAAGATGGCGTTCTTAGAACTTGACAGAGAAAAATTGAAATTTAATTTTAATTATTTAAAATCAATTTTAGATAAACATGAAATTAAATTTGGTGTTGTTTCAAAATTACTTTGTGGCAACGAAGACTATTTGAAAGAGTTAATAAATTTAGGAGTAGAACAAATTCTAGATGCTCGAATAGATAATTTAAGAGTAGTAAAAAAACTTGATCCTGAAATTGAAACTGTTTATATTAGGCCTCCAGCGAAAAGAGGAATAAAAAATGTGGTAAAGTATGCCGATATTAGTTTTAATACCGAATTTAGTACAATAAAGCTGCTTTCGGATGAAGCTAAACGACAAAAGAAAAAACATAAGGTGATGATAATGATCGAGATGGGGGATTTACGGGAAGGTGTTTTAGGTGAAGAGTTTATTGATTTTTATGGACGTATTTTTAAACTACCTAATATTGAGGTTGTTGGTATTGGAACTAACTTAAACTGCTTAAACGGGGTGATGCCCAGCCAGGATAAGTTAATCCAACTTTGTTTGTACGAACAACTGGTTGAAGCTAAATTTAGACGTAATATTCCTTACGTTTCAGGAGGTTCTTCCGTTACCCTTGATCTTGTTTTTAAAAATATTATTCCTGAAGGAATTACACATTTTAGAATTGGAGAGACCTTATTTATGGGAAATAATCTGTTTACTGAGGAGGATATTCCTGAAATGAAACACGATATTTTCAAGTTAAATACAGAGATTATTGAATTAACTGAAAAACCAATAGTTCCAACAGGTGAGATAGGAACAAATGTTGCCGGAGAAGTAAAATCGTTTGATGAAGAAGATTATGGGAAAACTTCTTACAGGGCAATATTAGATGTTGGTTTATTGGATATTGACCCGGAGAATATTACACTGATTGATGATAGTGTTGAAATTACGGGAGCCAGTTCTGATATGATTGTTATTGATTTGGGATCGGAAAAACCAAAGTATAAAGTTGGCGATTTAATCCAATTTCGATTAAATTATATGGGCGCATTAAGCGTGCTGGGTTCTAAGTATATTCGAAAGAAAGTTATTTAATGTTAATATAAAATCAAAATTTGATATTATAATTAATTATAAAAAATCAATCATGGTTGACGATAAAGATAATGTTCCAAACACAAACAAGTTTAAACAGATTTATAATGATTCTGTAAAAATGGGAATTCTAAAAATTCTTCAAGAGGAAGATACTTACTCCTTAGGACAGATTATTCAAAAAATGAAGTTGTCAAATGTTACCGGACCTGAGCATATTTTAGAATTAAGAAATATGGGGTTGGTTAATAAAACAGGTAATCCACCTACTTTTCAATTGAATAAAGAAAAATATCAGGAGTTTTTAAAACATTTTACCTCTAATTAACGTTAAATATCAACATAAATCTATTAAAAAATTTTTATAATACTGAAAAAAGTTGCTTCTTTGCACTTTTTTTAGTATAATTTTTAGGTTTTGGCGTTAATATCAGTAAATTTTATCATAATATAAATTTTATATAAGCATTATTTTCATTGCAAAAATCCCATATAATTTAACGAAATATTAAAGTTTGAAAAGGAGAGGCTGAGATGAGACAACTAAAAATTACAAAATCTATCACTAATCGTGATAGTTCTTCTCTTGAAAAATATTTACAAGATGTAGGAAAAGAGGAGATGGTTACCGCAGAAGAGGAAGTCGAGCTGGCACAACGAATAAAAAAAGGCGACCGTGCTGCACTCGAACGCTTGACTAAAGCAAACTTAAGGTTTGTTATTTCTGTAGCCAAACAATACCAATTCCAGGGATTGAGTCTTCCGGATCTAATAAATGAAGGAAATTTAGGATTAATCAAAGCGGCAGAACGCTTTGACGAAACCAAAGGGTTTAAATTTATCTCCTATGCTGTTTGGTGGATACGTCAGTCTATTTTACAAGCTATTGCTGAACAATCAAGGGTTGTTCGATTACCTCTTAATAAAGTAGGTTCTTTAAATAAAATCCATAAAGCCTATTCAACCTTAGAACAACAGTTCGACAGGAAACCAACAGCTGATGAATTAGCTAAATTTGTTGATTTACCAAAAGATAAAGTAGAAGATACTTTACAACTTTCCGGTAAACCTTTATCCGTTGATGCTCCATTTGCCGAAGGTGAAGAGGGAAGTTTGTTGGATGTAATGGAAAATACCGACTCGCCTAATGCAGACAATACATTACTTGAAGAATCTCTGGCCAAAGAGGTTGAAAGAACCTTGAGCATTTTACCTGAAAAGGAACGTTTAGTACTTAA
>CAZWPU010000075.1:0-7925 GCA_964635605.1 uncultured Bacteroidales bacterium
GGAAACTAAGTTTCTCAAAATTTGGAATTGGCGACTACTCGTTTATGCCTTACAAAGTAGCAATTTCAGGTATGTATAAAAGGACACTTTTTACGCTTGTTTTGCCAGAAAATGGTAAACCTTTAATGTTAGATAATATATGTTACTTTATAGGTTTTAACGAAAAACCTTTTGCTCAGATTGCATTGTATTTACTTAAGCACGATTATACTCAAAAGTTTTTAAATGCTATTATATTTCCTAATTTCAAGAATTTTACATTCTACCGTAATTTGCTATTTCTGTTCATTTTTACTCTCACAATAATCCAGTTTGCTATAAAAAAAGCAAAAACCATAATCCACAGCTCAATGAACTCCGGCAATGCATCGTGTAAATTACCGCCCATTACACTAATTTTTAACATGCCTATAATGCCTGCAGTGCTTGGGAACAGATGAGATAAAGCCCTAAATCCTGTTGGGAATGATTCTATTGGCCACGAAAATCCGCTTAAAAAAATCAGTGGTACAGAAGTGAACAGTAAAAATACAATGGAGTTTTCGCGGTTTTTGAAGAGCGTTGTGAACAGAAATCCCAGCATTATGGCTGCCAGTGTGAGAGGCAGCGAAATCATGAAAAGATCTACCGTATTGCCTGCTTGTGGAAAACGGAACCAACGCATCACAATTACAAATAGGTAAAAAGAAATTGGGATATATAGCAGGAAGTAAGCCAGTGTTTTGCCCAAAATTATGCGTAAGGCGCCCCGCCGGCTGGCAATTTTCGGCAGTAAATAGTGGGTTGCTCCCATTTCGCGCGCTGTTCCTCCCCGCATACCAATACCAATGAGCAGCGTTTGTTGCATTATAAGCACCAAAATGGCCGGCATGGCATACGAGCCATATCCACCTTGCGGGTTAAACAAACCGCGTGCTTCATATTGAATCGGATTGGCTTGTTTTATAGCTGCATAAGCTGGTGTTCCTTTTACCATGCGTTTTTTGATTTCAATTTTTTTCCCAAGGGTTTGCGAAGTTCGCATTGCTGCCTGGAAAACTTGTTTGTAAAGCATCATGTAACTTGCATCAGCATAAACCGAAATATGCGCAGTTTCATTTTTATATAGTTTCTCAGTGAAGTTGTCAGGAATGAAAATAATACCGGCAACTTCACCTTTATAAAACAATCGCTCAGCTTCTTGCAGATTTCCGGGTTCGGCTGTAATTTTCACTTCCGGAGTTGCGTTGAGCATGCGCTTGAATTCGCGGCTCGACTTGCTGTTGTTATTGTTGATAACAGCAATGGGGGTTTCTTCCAAAACTTCGGGATGATAGGTGAGCGAATAAATTAGAGGATAAATGAGGGTTGCGCCAAACAATAAAAGCATTACACCTCCATCTGTAAATATTTTTCGCAATTCATCTCCTGTTATTTTAAGTATCTCCTGCAAGCTTGATTTTATATAGTTCATGAGTTTAAGTTTAATACTGGTTTTACATTACAATTTTCCCCAAAATCGCTTTTCAAGGCACATTTTTTTCAATTTGGACAGAACTAAAAATGGCAATAGCAGGAATACATTCAGGTATAGTAAGGGTTCAAACGAAACAGCTATTGGGGCATGACGAAGTGTTTGTCCGAGAAAGATTTTTAAATAATGGCTGAAAGGAAAAAAGTTGCCAAAAAAGGCTACTGCATCATACATGGCAATGTACGGGAAAGTTAATCCGCTAAAAGTAAATGCCAGTGCAGAATAAATACTAGCCACGCTTAAACCCATTCTCAGGGCAGGAAAAATAGCTGTTATAAATATTCCTACAGCTACATAAGCAGCCACAAATAATATTGCATTTAAGGCCAATATCCAAAATTCGCCGGTTATGGGCATTTGGAATTGCTGAAATATAATAATATTCATAAAAAGCATAAAAATTAGCCAAATTATAATGTAAGGAAATAGTTTCCCGGTTAAAGCCCGTATTATGCTGCCATTGGCTGTGCTTAACCATTCGCCTGCTGTGCCTTGTTTATATTCGCTGCCAATTGCATAAACAGTACTTAATAAGATGAACATGAGCAGCATAATGGGTAGAAAAGTAGTTGCCAGGTAATAAAAATAGTTTAAATATGGATTAAATAGTTTATGTCCATCAATGGCAACAGGATTTACCGCTGCTAAGGCTGCTTTTTCCGGTTGTCCTTTTTTTAGCCGGGTTTGCAGGTTTATCCCTGCCGAAAAAGTAGATACTGCTTGTGTTATTCCGCTATTTAACAGGCTTCCCACTACCATGTAAGCGTTATTGTAGTAGTTTATTACGCGGGGTTGTTCATTGCGATAAACTTTCTTCTGAAAATTTTCAGGAATTACAATTACAGCATAGTATTTTCCTCCCTGAATTCCTTGTTTGGCTTCACGAAGATTACTTTCATAGTTTGCAATGGTTGCAATTGATGTCAGGTTGATCGTTTCTGTCAACTCTTTTGACAGCGAAGTGCGGTCGTTATCGATTACTGCAACCGGCAAATTTGTTGGTTTTCCGGTATTAAAAAGGGCCACGAAAAAACCAAAAGCAAGTAGTGGCAGAACGATGGTCATAAACAGGTATAACCTTTGTTTACCCATTCTTTTTATTTCGCGTACAAATACGGCTGCCCAGTTAAGGTTAGGGGTTTGCATAGTTTATTTTTTTGCAGATTAATTTATTGTAATTCGCTCCAGTTGATTAATGCTGACATTCCCGGGCGTAAACTATTAATTTTTTGAACTGGTTCACCACGGACCTCGAACATTTTTTTATCGAAATCGCCCTGGGCTTTTGTTGCACGCCAGGTTGCATAGTCTCCACGAACCTGTATGTAATTAATTTTTAGTTTTACATCTTTGTTGTTTAGTGCAGGTACACGAACTATTAGTTCTTTTCCTTTTTTGAATTTGTATAAAAGGTCTTCGCGTACATTGAACGTAAACCATGTGTCACTCAAGTCGACCAAAGAAACGACTGGAAATCCGGCGGTAACCAATTCACCTTCTTGCGCGTTAATTTGAGCAACTTCTGCTGTTAACGGAGCAATAATGGCAGTTTCCTGCAAAAATGCCTGTACTTCGTTTATGGCGCCTTCTGCTTTTTGGACCATAGCCTCTGCAGCTTGTTTATCTTCGTAGCGCGTGCCCGATTTAGCCATGTCGTAATTAGACTTTGCTGCCTGCTGTGTGAGTCGGGCTGCTTCCATTTGGGTTTCTGCTTCATCGCGCTTTTGCGCCGGCAATACGCCATCTTCATATAAATTGTTCACACGCTCGTAGGTTTTTTTTGCTAATTCGGCAGCTACTTTAGCTTTTAGCCACACGTTTTTTGCTGCATAAATTTGTTCTTTGCGTGCACCATTATCGGCTTTATTATTTTGAGCTTTAGCCGCACTTTTTGATGCCAGTGCTTGTTGAAGTTTGGCATTAACTTCCGGGCTCTCGATTCTGATTAACGTATCTCCTTTATGTACTTTTACACCTTCTTTAATGTATTTTTGGGTCATGCGACCGGTAAGTTTTGTGGATACATTAATTTCAGTTGCTTCTGTTTCTCCCTGGAGAATTACCGGTGCGGGTTTAAATGCAAACCATCCTATAATGCTCATAATTACTATCATAACCAGTATGGTTGCTCCTACGATTATTGTACTGTTCTTCATTTTATATGTTGTTTAAAGATTAATGATTTAATTTGTAGAAATTTATTCGTTTATTTTGTTTTTACTTATTGATTGAGTTCTCGGCATACGTCTTAATTTCCTCGCTTTGAAGGGCCAGTTCAAGTAATTTTGCCAGTGTTACATCAAATTGGTACAAGGCTTTCAGTTTTTCTATTTCTACTTTGGCCAGGTTGAGCTGTGCATCTACAACATCGGTAGATGTGGCAAAACCTTCGTTAAATGCTTTTTCACGAATGCGCAGGTATTCTTTTGCAAATTTGATGGATGTTTGAGTAGATGAATAATTGTCTGCTGCCTGTTCCATTTGCTGATAAATTTTGGTTACGCCAGTGGCTAAATCAAGCTTAGCTTTATCTTGCCAGGCCTGTACTTCCATTCGTTGTATTTTTGCAGCCTGGGTATTCCGCAGCTTGGACAACCCGTCAAATAAATTTACTTTCAGGCCAACGCCCACCATCCATTCGGGCATATATTCAGATAATTGGTAATTTACTATATCGGCTTTTCCAAATGCGTAAAGGTCCGGATACCAAGCAGATTGTTCTTTTTTTACAGCCTGAGTTGCCAGTTTTTCTTTTGCCTGTAATTTTTTTATTGCCGGGTTCATTTGGCGTGCCCGGGCTACAAAATCCTGCAGGTTACCGGTATTTGGAGAAATAAACAGATCTGTTACTGGTTTTACAGGTTTGTTGGTTGTCAATGAGTTTTGTATGGCTGTTTGCATAAGCTCAACGGTGTTTTTAGACTTTTTGAGTTCGCGTTGAGCTTCAACAAGTGCCACTTTGGCATGCAGTCTTTCTGCGTGGGCAATCATTCCATTTTCCTCAAGTTTTTTAGCATCGTAGAGGTGTTTTTCCATACCATCCACAACTTTTTGTCGTACTTCTTGCACATTCATTGCCAGTCGTAAACCGAAATAGCATTGAACTACATTTGTAATTTCTTGTGAATTAACCTGTTGGTTTTGCGCCTGACTTTCTTCTATTCGTGCTTCTGCTGCTTTATTGGCAGCGCGAATCTTTCCACCTGTAAAAAATGGCCACGTAAAACTGGCATCAACTACTGCAAATTGTTCTTCCTGTATGGTTTTAACCCACTCACCTTCATTAATGGTGTTTACGGCCATTTCGTTATTCAAACTCAGATCGGTGAGGCCTTGATTCATTTGACTGTATGTAGCTGGATCGAGGGTTCCGGTAGCAGCCATATAGTCAGTCAGTCCCTGTAAATATTGCGTTTGACCGCCAATGAGCTGATAGGCCGGTATAATGGCATCTTTTACCGGTGTCAGGTCGAGCTCTAAAGACTCGCTCATTTGTGTAAAATTGGCACTCAGGTCTAGTTTTGGATAGTAGAGCCCCTTTTGTGCTTTTCTTTTTTCTTCAGCTCGTGCAAGTTGATGTTCACTTGCTTTTATATGCAAATTATTCTCCTTTAGTTTGGTAATAACTTCATCAAGTGTCAGGTGCAGTGTGTCTGCATTTTCTGTTTGTTGTGCGTTCAGTACTAAAGGTGCTGCAATCATCAACAGGGTTAAGATTTTAATCAGTTTCCGCTTCATTTTTTAATTCCTTTATAAATAATTTCTAATATGGTTTTAAATATCTCACTTGGATTTCCGGGAAAGTTTTTAGTCAGTTCCGATGGTAAATTTTTTTTATAATCTTCGTCGGTAACTTTTTCAGCAGCTGCCAGAAATACAAACAGCGCCATGGTCGACTCTTTGTTATCGTTGAGCAATCCTAGTTGCTTTCCTTTTTTAAGAATGTGCATGGCATAGCTGAGAATGACATCTTTTCGAATATTGTACATGTAGTTTAGTGCATTAGGCTGTGTTCTGCGCAAATCAGCGATGAAAGTTTGTATTTGAGATACCCAGATACCCAGCACCGAAAGCACCTCCATTACCATTTCTCTGAATTCAAAGTTTTGATTGTTTTCTATATCTTCTATTTGTTCCTCGAACTCCTGCCTTGAAAGATCCATCACTGCATACAACAGCTCTTCTTTTCCTTCAAAGTGGTTATAAATGGTTTTTTTACTAATGCCCATGTCTGTGGCAATTTCAGCAAGAGTAACTTTGCTATAGCCAAACCTGAAAAACATTTCCTGTGCCTTTTTGACAATTTTTTTATTCATAGTTAAAACTAATTTACACTTTTTTGGTATTTTGGGTTTTTGCAAATAAAATGCCAAAGCTATCATTTCTTTTCTTTTTTTTACATGTTTTTAGAGTCTTTTTGTTGCACCGCTTAACAACCTTTGTAATATTTTAACTGGCCATTTTGGTATAAAGCCGAAACTGATAAAGAGAAGGTAAATATCGCTAAGTCAGGGTTCTTATATCTCCAAAAAGCCGAAATATACGAATGTCGTTTGGGTGCTAGATATGGGTTACAAATTAGGCGATTTTTTGGAATTTGGTAAACTGCTTTGAATTTTATTAGTGTTTTAAATCAAGAATCTCAACTGACAGTCTGACAATTTTTGCAAATAATTAAACTCTGTAAGCTTCCGAAAATAACAAAAACAGAATTAATGGCAAATTTTTATAAAACTTTATTATATCTTGAGGTATTAGAAATTAATGAGAATCATAGGATTTATTATAGCTCTGAAATGCCAGTTGAAGATGTTAGAATTCTGAAGAATGCAATTTCAAAGCTTAAGGGATATTTTCCAGTTAATCAGGCAATTGATATTGTATTTTTAAATAATCAAGATCAATATATTTTAAAATTATTTGTAAATCGAGACCACTGGAATAACAACGGTTCAATAAATAGAATAAAAAGTGCTTTTGTATAATAACATTTTATTATTCAATTCTCATTGGTATAAACCCTTCTCCTTCGAGTTTTTGTATTACACTACGAATTAAAAAATTGTTTGTAAAGTTTATATGATACTTCCTTTCGCTATCGGTTTCACTAACTAACATATTTTTTTCTTTCAATGCTCTTAAATATCTGGATATAGATGTTTGGTGTGCATCTTTAAGTACGATTTGAATATCAGAATTTTGAATTATTTGTTTTTCAACGGTGGTTTTTAAAATTTTATATTCTTTTCCATCTATATATTTCATGTTTTTAGAATGTTCTAATGCAGGAAGTAATATCGAAGATTTTAAATATTCATAATTTGTTAACATATCAATTTTATCAATTTCATTTTTTAATCCTTCAAGTAAATAAGTACACCATTTTTCTAAACCTTTATCTTGGCCAGTATCAGCTTCGGATAAATATTGATAATATTTGTCACGATCGTTGCAAAAAACAGCCGTCGGATTTAGAATACGCCCAACATTTACATTAAAACCAGCTTTTACAAGTAATGCATATGTAAATAATCTTCCAACCCTTCCATTACCATTTCCAAAAGGGTGAATCCACATAAATCTATGATGAGCTAATGCCATTTTAAGCAAATCATATTTAGGAGAATGAGTTTCATTTAGAAAGCCAAATAATTCTTTCATATAACTTTCTATTTGTTGTTGTGTCTCAGGTGGTTTATGATTAGCTCCTTTTATTTCTACTGAATAATTCCTATAATCACCTGAAGTTTTATCTCCTTCTCCAGATGGCGGTGGAGTTAATCCTTCAACAATCATTTTATGAACTTCACTAATAAACATTTTTCCCATTTGGATATTGTCTATATTATCATCAATAAAATTTATGCATTTCTCTATATTTCTAATTTCTTGAATTTGCTCATTGATATATTTTCTATCTTCAAGTTTAGTTTCAATAAACTCAGAAATTGTTGTATTATTACCTTCTATTCTTGCAGAACCAATACTTTCTAGAGTTTGAAAAATACTTTTTAACTGAAAAAAAACATGTGGATGAGTTGTTCCTTCAAGTTGTTTTTTTCTCAGATGATCAAGTTCTATAACTAAATCTGTTAATCTTGTATCAAAAGATGGTTGTATAAGTTTTATATCTGTGTGAATAAATTTAGCCATGTTGTTTAAATTAATTAATAAGTAGTTAATATTAGATTTAGCACAAATGTAATTATATACCAGTTATTCAACAAGATAATGTTTAAAACTTTCCCACAACAATTAGCAAAAAAAATTACAGCAATTAGCAAGTATTTTTAAATAATGTGCAAATATTCTGCTCGAAAGCAAATTTATTTTGGTTTTTCATGGATAATTCTGTAATTAATAGAAAAGCATGGTGTCTTAGGCGCACAATTTGTAACATGGCATCAAAAAA
>CAZWPU010000076.1:0-3719 GCA_964635605.1 uncultured Bacteroidales bacterium
CGTACAAAAGCAACGGTAAAGTAAGACATTAAAAATAAGCCAACAAAACCTTCCAATCCAGAAATCCATCGGAATAAGCCTGAGGGGTAATAATCTCCATAACCGATGGTTAAGAAAGTTATCGCACTATGATAAAAAGATACAGCCACAGGCCCTAATTTGTCTGGATCTCCGAGCGATGAAATAATTTTTGTATTTACAAAAAATGGAACAATTAAATAGGTTAGGGAGAAAAAAATATAACTAACCAGCATGCTGGTTAGAACTCGTAATGGATTTGTAGCGTATAATCCAACCTTGTCGAACACAATCCATTGAAAAAAATAGGAGGGGTATTGCCAAATACGGCTTAAAGGATTTTTTTTAATTGCTTCTTGCAAGTCGGCTTTTAATTCATTTCGTTTAAACTCAACATAAGCCTTATCTTCATCTACGTACTGGCCTGTATTGTTAAAATTTTCTTTTAAAATTCTGAATTGTTCCGCAATTTCTCTGCGCGAAGTATCCTTTTGTGAATAAATTAATTGTTTAACATGATTGATATTCCAGTCAATATAAATTCTACCGATTAATCGCATACCGGAAAAATTGATGGTATCAATATTTAATAAAAAATCGTATGGTTTTATATCTATAATATCACGAGCTACAGTATCAGATAAATCAATAAAGTGACATTTGGCTAACCGCAAGTCAACATAATAATCTAAATGACAAGATTTTAGCGATAGTTCCATAATAGTGGATTGGCTAAAACTTAAATTTCCTTTACCAAAATCAGCATTATTTAAAAAGAGTAATGTATTTTGAAATTCTATTTGTTCGAAAGATATATTACCATCTCCCCATTGTGTTCTTCGGAAAGTTACTTTTCCTCCTTTATGCTGAGCTGCTTCAAATGATTTTTCTCCGCGTCCGAAAATAGCTCTGTTAAAACTTACTTTAGCATCACTAAGTTCGATGGTTCTGAAATCAACTTTTCCTTCACCAAATTCGGTACGTTCAAAAATTAATTCTTTGCAATGAAAGCGAGCAAAGTGGAAATTAATTTTTCCTTGTCCAAACCGTGCAACTTTAAAGGAAACTCTTCTTGATTCAAAAAGTGTATTAACAAAAGAAACATCCCCTTCGTTAAATTCAGTATTTACAAATAACACATCGGCTTTTCCAAAATATGCATCCTGAAAATTTTTATGTCCGCAGCCAAACCATGAATTTTTAAAATTTACTTCTCCGTCACCAAATAGCACATTGGTAAAATCGATATTCCCATCATTAAAATAAGTATAACTAAAATTTATGCCACCATGATTGAATTTCGCCGATTGAAATGTAACAGCACCATTAAGAAAGTGAGCATTTTCAAAGGTTTTATACTCATCATCAAATTCGGCAAATGAAAAATCGGTAGCTATACGTGAGTCGAAAAAAGTATTAAAGGCTGAAAATTGGTGTAATTTTATGTAAGCTTTTTTTTCAATGTTGCGGCTTTCGCGGTATTGCGATAAGGAAAAATTTTCGATATAGAAGTGTTCCAGGTTAATAGGTTTTTTCTCATCAATTAATCGGTATATCTCCTCTTTATCTATGTACCCCAGTTCGATGTATGCAATTTCTTTTTTATTGGCATCGAGAAATGAAATGGATGCGCTGTTGTCCGATTTTCTTTCCCCTTCAATTTCAAAGGGGGTATCTTTAATTTTTATTTTATAGGTTAAAAAGTCCTTTATCATAAACCTAAGGTTTCATAATCAATCTCAAATATACTAAAAAATCCCTATAATAGCTTTTAATGAGCTAATTTATAGGGATTAAAATATATTTTGATTCTACTTTATTCCAGTCCTAATGATTGCATCATCTTATGGAAAACATCTGTATTTTCATAGATTCCCATAAAATTTTCGGCCCCGGGACCGAAAGCAAATACCGGTACCATATCGGCTGTATGATAATCAGTAGAAAAGCTTGCTTCTATGGTTTTATTTTTGATACTCCCCTCAGTAAGGGTTAACCCTCCGGTTTCGTGGTCTGAAGTAACAATGACTAATGTTTCACCATCTTTTTCTGCAAATTCGAGTGCTTTGCCTACGGCACGGTCAAAATCTAATAACTCGGTAATGATGTAATCGATGTCATTATCGTGACCGCCCCAATCGATTTGTGATCCTTCAATCATCATAAAAAATCCATTTTCATTTTGGCTAAGCATTTCGATGGCTTTTTCGGTTGCTTTGGGCAGCATATCACCACGTCCGTTACGATATTCAGGGTTATGTTTTTCGGCTGTAAATACAGCAAATTTTTGAAAATCAACCAAATTGATATCGTCAATAGCTGTGGCAACCTGGTAATCTTTACTTTTTAATGAATCGATTAGATTAAGCCCGTCTTCTCGATCTTCAAAATTTTTTTTACCACCACCGATAAAAATATCAATATCGGTTTTTAAGAAATCAAGGGCAATTTCCTGGTAATTATTTCTATTGGTATTATTGGCAATAAAAGCTGCGGGTGTGGCATGTAAAATAGAGCTAGTTGAAACAAGGCCTGTGGCTAAACCATCCTCTTCGGCATATTTTAGAATAGATTTAAAGGGATTTCCCAATGAATCACATCCGATATGTCCATTTTTTGTTTTTTTACCTGTTGCAAGAGCAGTACCACCAGCACCAGAATCTGTAATATAATCGGAGGCAGAGTAGGTTTTATGTAATCCGGTGTTTTTAAAACTTTCCATGTTAAGTGGAGTTTCCGATACCGTCATGGCGGCATATATATGAGTTACACTCATTCCGTCGCCAATAAATAAGATTACATTTTTTGCTTTTTTATCCGAATGATTATTCTTAGTTATTCCGTTGTTACACGATACAAGAAATATTGAAAGTACAAAAATTAAAAAATTAAGCTTTTTCATTTTATTATTTATTTAATAGTTTGTAATCATGTTCTTTTGCTTTTTTCCACCAGATTTTGGGATATACCGACCATTCATTTCTGTCCTCAGGATAGATGTTTTGTTTCTCTTCCATCCATTGCATCATATAATAGCGGATATCTTTTTCAGTGGAGCTAATTTTGCGTTCGTTGAGTTCATCCTCCGGTATTCCTGCACCATCTACCAAATGTCCTCCACCGCCATTTCCACGGTAGCTGTTTAGAGCTACAATGTAAGTACTGTCTTTATCAAATTTTTTTCCGGATGTTAATGAATGGATGGTAACTTTATCACCATTGGGTTTGGAAATATCAACGCTATATTTTATTCCGGCAGCTACATCAAAATTGTAATAATTATTTTTTAAGCTGTATGATTGATATTGTTCTGAATAGAGAGGTTTCCCGTTTTTATCCGATTTAAATAGTAATAGATGGTCATTTTCATCTTTCATTGTGTTAAACCAGTTCGCAAAAGAGTATTCTAAATAGCCATCAATTTCTTTACCCGAGAGGTTCATGGTGTACAGAAAATTTTCAAAACGATATAACTTAAACATATCGCGAATATGAACAGGGCCTTTTTCAATGGTTGCATTAAAAGATAAAGGTGCAGCAAATGATATCTCGGCATCACTAATGTCTAACTGAATGGTATTAATTAAATCTACAAATACTGATGGCCCATAAATCCCTTCGTGTGCATCTATAGATTTTTCAAATGTACCAACCTTATGCGACACATATTTTTTAACTTCGTTCATTTGATTTTCAAATTT
>CAZWPU010000076.1:3819-7624 GCA_964635605.1 uncultured Bacteroidales bacterium
GGCAACGATTAACGAAGCATTTTCGTTTCTGGGGGTATCATAATTCACTCCTCCGTAAGTGTAATCATATCCTGAATGGAAAAGGCCTATGAACAAATCGGGTTTTTCTTTTTCCATGATTTTAGGAACCCATTCTTTGGCCGATTCAACCATATCGATAAACTCTATACCGTCCCATAGTTCTTCGGGTAGCCATTTTGGAATTCCCGGAGTTATTAGGCCTAATACAGCGATTTTAACTCCTTTTTTATTGATTATGGTATAGGGTTTAAAATAGGGCTTTCCGGTTGAAGTATTGATAGCATTTGCTGCGAGCCAGTGGAAATTAAACTCATTTACTAATTTATCGTAAACAGTATGTCCTGCTTCAATATCGTGATTTCCAACCGTTGCGGCATCATAATCCAAATAGTTCATTACCTGTGAACAAATATGTTTCTCATCAATATTTTCATAATTAGAGTAATAAACTACAGGTTGTCCTTGTAAAATATCACCATTATCCAATAAAACTACATTTTTATCTATTCTTAGATTGTTAATATACGATGATATTTTTGATAATGAGGTATTTGCTTTTTTATCATTAATAAAGTCATAATCGAAAATGGATCCATGTATATCGCTTGTTTCGATAAGGTGTAAAGTGATTTTTTCTGGTTTCTCTTTTTCAGTACAAGCAAAAGAAAAGATGATCAGTAAAACTGAGATGAAAGTAATAATTTGATTTTTATTCATAATTTTAAAATATATTAATATAACTGAAAAGTAATAATAAAGTTTAATAAAAGATAATTTTTCATCTTTTAAAAACTTGATAAGATTTAACAAATTAAAATTTAACCTTACTAAATCTAAGTGCTTTAATCATCCAGTTGGGTAGCGGTTTTTTCCGATCGCGTTTTTTCAGGTTAAGGTACCAGCCAAATTTTTCCATAATGGGTATTTTATGGGTTTCTACAAATTCGATTAAAGTACCATCCGGATCTTCGATATATGAAAAATGGCCTGCAGCTTCGCCCATATCGAAACTATTGTCCTCATTATGTTTAACCGAACTATCAACAGTAAAAGGAAACCCTTTCAATTCACAGTCCTTTTTCAAGGTTTCCATTCCGGAAATATCGTAGCATAAGTGGATAAAACCAAGGTCACCCCAATATCGGTTTTTAAATATTTTTTGGGGTTCACGATCTAATACCTGAATGAGTTCAATATAGCTGTTACCAAATAATCGGCTAAAGAAACCGTATCTTACTTTACTTGCTTTTAAAAGGACTCTACGAAATTTTTGATTTCCTCCAGGCAGAGGTTTGAAATCATCGAAAACACCTTGATCATCATAAACTACCTCGTCGTAACCCAGAATATGGCTATATACTTTTTTGGCCTGATCAATATCAGATACACCAATTATAGCGCCAGCAACAGCTCCAGTTAGTTTGTTTTCTTTTCTGAACCAGATTGAATCATTTATAACCTGGAAAATATTTCCATAGAGGTCTTTTATAAAAAAGTGGTCTGCATATAAATCGCCAATGACATTCAGGTTTCGAGCTTTAAATGTTTCGTATGCTTTTTTTAGGTTAGGGCTTTTAATTTTTGCACTAATAATTCCTAAATCACCAAGTTGAAGTTCAAACTCGGGTGCTTGAGGAGTTCTTTCAGAATATTGCCAGATTTCAAATCCGCCTCCTCCGGTTAGGTTCATAGCCAAAGCAGCATGACGTTTTCTTGGTTTCCCTCCGGTATAAGGTAACATTAATTCAGCTACCGTATTATCCTCAAAAATACGAATATCCATGCCAAAATTTTCTTTATACCACTTCCATGCTTCATAAACATTCGTAACACCAATACCGATTTGTTGTATTCCGCTAATTATTTTTTCCATTTTCTACACTCAATTTCAGTTCTAAAAAGGTTTTATTTTGCGTGCTAATTTATAAAATATTTTTGGAAAAAATTTATGAATATATACCATAAGTAACTCTGAAGAACCAATTAAAACCTCTTTTTTATCTTTTCGGATAGCTTTAAGATATTGTTTTGCACACTTTTGAGCAGGGATCCCTGTATTTTGTCCTTTATCCATTTTTCCATGTGCTGTTCCATCCTTGGTTAAAGCATGTAGTGATATATTGGTTTTTACCCTTCCGGGGAAAGCAATTAAAATTTTAATGTTATCATTAGAAACTTCGGCTCTTAAGGTCTCAAAGAAACCGTGAAGAGCATGTTTTGCTGCGGAATAAGCCGAGCGAAGCGGGAAACCAAATTTGCCGGAAATACTACTAGTTACAGCTATGTATCCTGATTTTGCTTTCATCATATGAGGCAACACTGTTTTTGTTAAAGCAATGGTGCCAAAATAATCTATTTCCATTATTTTACGATCTACTTCCAACGGTGTTTCAATAGCTAAAGCACGCTGACTAATTCCTACGTTATTGATTAAAATATCAATTCGCCCGAACTTTTCAATAAGCGCTTGGGTAATGGATTCCATTTTATCCATTGAGGTAATATCCAAAAATTGGATAAAACTTTTTCCTCCAATTTTATCGTAATTTTTTTTTACTCTTTCCAGCTCTTCTGGTTGGTTCGATGATAATATAGTTATTGCCTGTTGTCGTGCTAACTCATAAGCTAAGGCCTCCCCAATTCCTGAAGAGGCCCCGGTAATCCAAACTACTTTATTTTGATAAAACATAGTTATTTTTTTATCGCTGTACCATAATATAATTAAATGGAAAAGAAATCATATCTGCAAAATCTTCACCTACTTCTTTCATGTCTTCATCGCCATCTTCAAAATACCAGTAAACCTTATATTGAATTCCCTTTTCATAATAATCTTTCACAATTACCAATATGTCGGAAATGAATTTTGCGGAAGATGAATTAAAGTAATCGAGTTTAAAATTAAACTTAAAAGGTTTTTCTTCTGATTCGTTAATTATTTTTTGATCTTTTACTATTGAGTTAAAATAGTTTCGTAAAGTTTTTATAATAGGATAATAGAAATCACGAACATTTTCAGGTCGGGAATTACCTTTCATCTCAAATAATTTTTTTGAAGGGTCGAACAGTATCCTGGGGGATTTATTAGTAGCCTCAATATTTAAGGTTTTCATAGTTTTTTTAATTTATTTTTAAGTTTAGTTGCATTGCAAAATAAGAAAATTTATGATTTATTTTTTCAAAATCGAAATGAATTTTTTGCCGGGTTGTTTTGGCCATAACGATTAATCCTAATCCGGCTCCTCCTTTTTCAGATATTTCAGCATTTGAAAGAGAATCTTTATACAATTGGTTGACTTCATTATCTGCTAATTTATTAAGTTGTGTTAGTTTTTGGATTACCTTTTCAGTATTTTCGTTGGATATGATATTACCCGTATGAATAAGAAATGTATCGTGATAAAATTCAACAATAAATTTGGGTGGATATTTATTAACCAGTTTATTATTTATATCTGTTAAATCAGAATGCTTAAAAATATTATCAAGACACTCAACGGCAAGGGAATAAACACGCTTACGAATAAGTTTATCATTGATATTTTCATGAAGATAAACTTTTAACGTATGCAAGATATCATCAATTACAGGTAAAGAAATGTTCCCGTTAAAATTAATTACGACATCATATTTTTTCATAAATTCACGCTCAAGATATATTTTTTCCCTTTACGAAGAATGATAATATCATAAAAATAGTGTTATTTCATAAGAACAAAAACAATAACTTAAAAAAAAATCATTATTGTCCGATAAAAAATAAATAAAATCAAGGCTTCATATC
>CAZWPU010000077.1:0-7336 GCA_964635605.1 uncultured Bacteroidales bacterium
CCGTCTATTTGCACATAATTTCTATCGACCAAAGCCACCAAATTATTCAATTGGTGATGCGAAGCACTCATGGCAGCTTCCCAGATGGCTCCTTCTTGTAACTCTCCATCACCGTGTATAGAAAATACATTCCATGTTTTTTTATCCATTTTTCCGGCTAAAGCTAAACCAACAGCTACCGATAATCCTTGCCCCAGTGATCCGGCTGACAATTCGATCCCGGGCAGTCCGTGTTCTTTGCCCGGATGGCCCTGTAAACGAGAGCCTAATTTGCGCAATGTTATTAATTCTTTTGGATTAAAATAACCGCTATGTGCAAGCGCAGCATAAAATACCGGAGCAACATGGCCAATGGACAAGATAAGGCGATCGCGATGATCCCAATCCGGCATATCGGGTTTATGATTTAAGATGTTAAAATACAGGCAGGTAAAAATATCAGCCAGTCCTAATGAGCCACCCAGGTGCCCAGAGCCAGCTTCGGCTAAATTCCGCACAACATCTTTGCGTATTTCCAAAGAAAATTTTTTTAACTCTTGGATATCATTTGTTAAAGGCATATAGCAAATATTTTATTCTTCGAATGAAGGATAATTAATTTCGTCGGGAACAATGAACGCTGCCGGGAAATAATGTTTTATCCTCTTAAATTTTTTCATGGCATCAATTTTTGTTCTGAAATCGCCCACGTAAACTTTAAAATAAGGATTATCATATTCTCTGTAAACTGGAATTTCAGGAAACTTATCAAAAAAATCGGCTTTAACCTTTTGCGAATTTTCCCGTGCATCGCTTCCAATATCATTAAAAATACGAATTCGATATCCCGGGACACCGGCTTTTCGTTTATTTTGCTCGATGTGATTGTATATTAAGTTATTCACTCTAATATCTTGCGAAATAATAACATCTCCGCTGCCCGGTTCATTCTTTTCAATTCTTGACAAAATATCGGTATCTGCTGACGAAACTTGGCTATAACCATGAATAACCGGTAAAAGCAACAAAAACAAAATTGAATATATTAGCCTGGTATAATTTTTCATAATGTTTTAAATTTTATAGAGCAAAAATAATCAATTTTTATCAGAAAAGAGGTTACCAGCTGACCCTATGTTTTTCATCAATATCAATTGATTTTATGTATAGAAACGAACGGGCTTTTACTTTCCCTGTTATTTGAATTTCAAAATTTTTCATATTTCTTAATCTATACATCGATAATGCCCCTGAAAGAATATTCGTAAGTTCTATTTGAACCGGGAATGTCTGAATATTATCATATTTTGAAGGGATCATAATTTTTTCAGGATTGGTCATTTTGCCCAAATGCTTTCCATTAACAGAAATATCGAAATCCATATCAATAATTTTGATTTTAAAGTTTCCCGGATTGGTTACCGGAAGGTCTAACTCAAGGCCTACAAGATTATTCTCTATACTTTTTAAGCGAACATCTTTTATGTCTCCAATTTGAATTTCTTTAACCGAAGAGCATCCAGAGATTAAAATGGTTAATAAAAGGATGCTTACTATTTGATTTATTGGTTTGCTCATTTTTTATTTATTTACTGTTGCCAGCCTTTTGCTTTTTCTACAGCTTTTTTCCAGCCATTATATAATTTAATTCTTTTTGTTTCTTCCATAAACGGATGAAAAACCTTTTCTATTTTTCTTTTTTTAATTATTTCTTCCATCGACCAGAAATTTGTTGCAAGGCCAGCTAACAAAGCAGCTCCCAGTGCGGTTGTTTCAACATTCTCTGGGCGGATAACATCAACATTTAGGATATTGGACTGAAACTGCATTAAAAAATTATTTACCGAAGCGCCACCATCAACATTAAGGGCTTTCAATTGAATTCCTGAATCTTTTTCCATGGCTTTTAACACATCCATGGTTTGATAAGCTAGAGATTCAAGGGTAGACCGAATAATATGTTTATCGGTAACTCCCTGAGTTAATCCAAGAATCGCGCCACGGGCATACATATCCCAATAAGGAGCTCCAAGTCCGGTGAAGGCAGGAATAACATATATTTCCTCGGTATCTTCTGTTTCGTTCGCAATTTTTTCTGTTTGGTTGGCTGTCTGGATTAAATGTAATGCATCGCGCAACCACTTAATAGCCGCTCCGGCAATAAATACACTCCCTTCCAGCGCATAATTAATTTTATTGTTTATTTTCCAGGCAATGGTTGTGACCAGTCCTGAATGCGACTCGACCATTTTTTCGCCGGTATTCATCAACATAAAACATCCTGTACCGTAGGTGTTTTTTGCGGTTCCTTTACTTAGGCATGTTTGCCCGAAAAGTGCAGCTTGCTGATCGCCTGCAATTCCGGATATGGGTATTTCGGTGCCCAAAATTTTTGGGTCAGTTACTCCAACTATTTCCGATGTACCTTTTACTTCGGGTAAAATATGTTGCGGAATTTCAAATAGGTCCAGCAATTTTTTATCCCACTGCAGTGTGCTGATATTAAAAAGCATAGTTCGCGAAGCATTGGAATAGTCGGTAATATGTAATTTGCCCCCGGTTAGTTTCCAAACCAGCCAGGTGTCGATGGTTCCGGCAAGAATTTCGCCTTTTTCTGCTTTTTCTTTAACGCCCGCGATATTTTGTAATATCCAATATATTTTGGTAGCTGAAAAATAGGAATCGATAATTAATCCGGTATTTTTTTTGAGGTACTCACTCCATCCCTGGTTATGGAGTTTTTTACAAAAATCTGCAGTTCGTTTATCCTGCCAAACAATAGCATTGTATAAAGGTTCTCCTGTGTTTTTGTTCCATAAAATTATGGTTTCGCGTTGGTTGGCAATTCCTATGGCAGCAATTTCCTGTGGATTAACATTCGATTTTTTTATTAATGCTGTGGCAGTATTAAATTGCGATTTCCATATCTCCTCGGGGTCATGTTCAACCCAGCCGGGATGAGGGTAATATTGATTAAACTCTTTTTGTTGAACAGCTATAATCTGGGCATTTTTATCAAAAAGTAACGATCTGGAGCTTGATGTTCCCTGGTCGAGCGATAAAATATATTTTTTTTGCATAGTTAATTTAATCAAGGCTTAAATTTACAATTTTAAATTGTAAGGATTAAAAAAACGGCTATTCCCAATATTGAAACAGCCGCTGACAAATATTTTTAAATATTATTCCATTGCTGCTGCAACCTCATCCGTTAGTTCAAGGTTATGATAAACATTTTGTACATCGTCATCATCTTCAAAAGCATCGATCATTTTCATTACTCTTAACGCTGCATCTACATCCAGCGCTTTTGTATCATTGGGAATTCTTTGCAATCCTGCATTTTCTAGTTCTACACCTAATTCATCAAGTTTTTTCTGTACGTTCCCAAAATCTTCTTTTGCAGTTGTAATTGTAATTATATCATCTTCTATTTCAATGTCTTCAGCACCCGCATCAATAATTTCCAGTTCAAAGTCATCTAAATTAATATCCTCATTTTTTAGGACGGTAAAAATGCCCTTAGTTTCAAAAAGAAATGACAACGAACCATTTTTTCCCAGGCTCCCGCCATATTTAGTAAAGATAGCTCTTACGCTGCTTACAGTGCGGTTTCGATTATCGGAAAGGCAATCCACATAAACGGCTATTCCATTGGGAGCATATCCTTCAAAGGTAATTTCTTCAAAGTTGTCGCCTTCTTTATCTGCTTTACTAATGGCTCTTTCAACATTGTCTTTAGGCATGTTTACCCCTTTGGCATTATTCATGGCCAGGCGTAATCGTGGGTTTGCTTCCGGATCTGGGCCGCCTTCTTTTACTGCTACAGAAATTTCTTTTACAATTTTGGAAAACATTTTTGAGCGCTTTGCATCGGCAGCTCCTTTCTTTCTCTTAATGGTTGACCATTTACTGTGACCTGACATATTAATAAATATTAACTGTTAATACTTTATTGAAAATAGGAGGGTAAAAATACTAAAAATTAAAAAGCCTCTAAAAGAATATGATAAATATTTATACCTACCATATTTTGTAAAACATATTTCATACAATTTTATCTTTTTTCTGTTAAAGAATCACTACTGTCCGGTAAAAATTTTAATGCCGTACCTACGGCACTTTATCAATTCGTTTTTAGTATTTTTTTCTATAATTACGTTGCTCCGCGACTTTTTAGTCCCGAGGGATGACATTTCGGTAAAAATCAGCTTACCATTAATTGTAAGCCCTGTAGGGGCGATATTAAGTAAATTTCTATTATATCAAGATTTCCTATTCGTTTCTTTTAATTTAAACCGGACACCAATGTTAAAGAATATATTTTTGATAACAATTGTCGCTTAAATTTTAATAAATTTGTAAAAATTAAATATAGTACGATGGTAGAGATGAATAATTCAGAAAGAAAAGAAGAACATTCTAAGTTATATATAGAAACTTATGGTTGCCAGATGAATATTGCCGACAGCGAAGTTGTGGTTTCTGTATTGAAAGATAAGGGATATACAGTTACAGAAGATATAAATGATGCCGATGTTATTTTAGTCAATACTTGCTCGATAAGGGAAAATGCTGAGCAAAGGGTTTGGGGACGATTAGACGTATTTAAACAAATTAAGAAAAAAAAGCCAACGATTACTGTGGGTGTAATTGGATGTATGGCAGAGCGTTTAAAAGAAAAATTGATTGAAGAAGAAAAAATCGTTGATTTGGTTGTAGGTCCCGATGCTTATAGAGAATTGCCAACCTTACTCGAAGAGGTTGAATCCGGACAAAAAGCGGTTAATGTGATTTTATCGAAAGAGGAAACTTATGCGGATATTAGCCCGGTTCGGTTAGATAAAAATAAAATTTCTGCTTTTATATCTATCATGCGGGGATGTAATAATATGTGCTCTTATTGTATTGTTCCTTATGTTAGGGGTGCAGAACGCAGCCGTGATCCTGAATCCATTCTTAACGAAGCACGTGATTTATTTGAAAAAGGATATAAAGAAATTACTTTAATTGGTCAAAATGTTGATTCGTATCACTGGAAAGTGGAGAATCATGAAAAATCGGTAACTTTTGCCCAGTTGTTAGAATCTGTAGCTAAAATAAGCCTGGATTTGCGTATTCGCTTTTCAACTTCCCACCCAAAAGATATGTCGGATGATGTATTGTATGTCATGGCTATGTACAATAATATTTGTAATCATATTCATTTGCCGGCACAGTCGGGCAGTTCACGAATATTAGAAAAAATGAACCGGGGTTATACCCGGGAATGGTATATGGATCGAATAAAAGCGATAAAAAGAATTTTACCTGATTGTGCGATTACTACAGATTTAATGACCGGCTTTCCCGGAGAAACAGAAGAGGATCATCAGGAAACCTTGAGCTTAATGAGGGAGGTAAATTATGATTTAGCCTATATGTTTAAGTATTCTGAACGTCCAAGAACATACGCCGCAAGGCATTTGAAGGATGATGTAAAAGAGTCGGATAAAACAAGGCGACTTACCGAAATTATTGATTTGCAAGGAGAGCTTTCTGCGAAAAGTAAAAAAAATGATCTGGGTAAAGTTTTTGAAGTATTGATTGAAGGTGTTTCTAAAAAATCCAAAGATCACTTTTTTGGACGTAATTCGCAAAATAAAGTAGTCGTTTTTCCGCGATTAAATTATAAGGTGGGAGATTATGTTGAGGTTGAAATTCTTGATTGTACTTCCGCAACGCTAATTGGAGAAGTTGTACCGAAAAATAAATAACAATGTATTAAAAGAGAAACGAGGTAAAGATTATCTCGTTTTTTTATGCTATTTCAAAAAGATGTTCGAGTTCAACGAGCTTAATTAATTCCTTTATTTCGTTAGACACATTCATAAATTTAAAGGTTGAGTTATTTATTCTCGATGTTCTGTAAATTTTTAATAAAGTTTCAAATCCTGCACTATCAATAAAGTTAATCCCCGAGAAGTTTATTAATAATTGGGTTCCCGGATTAGTTATAATGGGCAAAACTTTTTGCTCAATTTCAGCAGCGTTTAAAATGTTTAATCTTGAAACATTATAAAACGAAACAATGTATTTGTTTCTGAGATGATCAACGGTTAACATAATATCCTTTAGATTTTTAAATTTTATGTTGCGAATGTAATACGGGAATACTAAAATATGTGTTAATTTAAAGTTAATTTATTAACAATTTTAGTTGATATTATTCACAAGGGATTGAATAAACAAAGAATATTAAAAAAATCAAGAATAAAGCAATGATTGAACTTCTTCAAGATGTGATTGTTTTTTTATTATAAATAGAAAATAGGGTGTTTTAATCTAAAATCATCTTATAGTTAGAATGCCAATAAACAAATTAAAGTAAAACTAAAATTTATAAAGCTATGAAAACAATAATTAAAATTATGATGGGTTTAATGGTGTCGGCTTTGATGATGACAACAATCAATGCTCAACCAAAATCAGAAATACCCACCGAAAAAGAAAACAAAATGAATTGGGCAGATGCCGATACATTGTACACTTTTCAATATCATGAAGAATCTGATACATGGGTCTTTTTTGAAAGAGAGATCAGACGATTTAATGATAAAGATCAACCTACTGAAAATTTTGTTCAGGCCTATAATGTTGAAGATCAGCACTGGATAAATTATTTGCGTGTAAATTATACTTATGATAAACGAGGTAATGAAATTGAGGCCATTACTCAGCGTTGGGATGAGAATTTTAAAAACTGGGTAAATGCACAGTTAAAAAGTGTTAATTATAAAGGGAATAAACGAGAGGAGATTTTGTTTCAGGAATGGAAAAAGCCAACCAATGAGTGGTTTAATGTGATGAAGTATTTAATTACTTATAATGATCATGGTGAAGAATACGCGGTTACAATTAATTTGTATAATGGAGCCACTAATCTATGGGATAATTACAAACGATTTTTAATGGATTTTGAGAATCCTTTTGCTCCACCTACCAGTGTAATTGTAGAAAACTGGAACTCCGATCAAAGAAACTGGGAGACAGAAGGTAAATATATGATACAATACAATGGACGTGGGATGAAAACCGAAGAAATTCGTTTAACGTATAACAATAGTTTCCGGGCTTTTATCGAAGGAATGAAATTTAATATGAGCTATGATAGGAAAGGAAATATGATTGAATATGTAGAGAAAAAATACGATATCGTTACAAAAACCTGGATTAATTACAATAAATATTTAGCTTCTTATAATGAACAGCAAAATATGACTGAAAAAATTGAGTTTAGCTGGGACAAAAATTTAAATGATTGGGTTGAAACCAATAAGTTTAAATTTTCAACAGACACAAGTATCTGATAATATCA
>CAZWPU010000078.1:0-7319 GCA_964635605.1 uncultured Bacteroidales bacterium
TTATGAATAACCAGGCCTGGACAAATCATGTATTCATAAACGAAGAACGAATTGAGTGTAACATCATGATTAACCTTACCGACCATAGTGGCGATGAATTTAGTGGAAGTTTGCAAATACAAAGCCGACGACCGGTATATAATACATCATATAATACAACTGTTCTTAATTTTAAGGATGATGACTGCCGTTTTCGATATGTAGAATTTGAACCACTGGAATTTAGTATCAACGAACATCGATCGAATCTAACATCCATGCTGGCCTATTATGCTTATATTATTATTGGATTAGATTACGATACTTTTTCATTGTATGGCGGAACAGAGTTTTTTCAAAAAGCCGAACAAATTGTGAGTAATGCACAAAATTCTCCCAATAAAGGATGGAAAGCATTCGAAAGCCGAAAAAATAGATATTGGCTGGTAGAAAATTTATTAAACGATCAGTATCGGCCATTGCGTGAATTTTTATACCGCTATCACCGGTTAGGATTGGATGTAATGAGCTCGAAAGAAGCTCAGGGAAGAGCTGAAATCGCTGAAAGTATGCAATTACTTCAAAAAGTATATCGCCAGAAACCCGATCCATATCTTTTTATTTTTGATTTAGTGATGAGCGCAAAATCAGATGAATTAGTGAATGTGTTTTCTGAATCATTTATGGCTGAAGCCGACAGGGTTTATAATATCCTTGTGGAAATTGACCCTACACGTAGTGATAAATACAAAAAAATTAAAGAACAATAATTTACCAACAGACATCTTTATTTTGGGATCATCTCTTGTAATAATTTTATAAGTCTGCTAAATTTACTTTTTTAAAATATCCAAAATCTTTTTTTAGTAAGTTTGTAATGAAAAAATGGTTCTACCACTTATTTAATGATAACTTGCAATTTGTTTATATGTAGTTAAAATATAGTTTAACGTAGTTTATATGTTGTATTTTAGTTTTCAGAAGTTGGAAATTTATCAGCTTTCAAAAGAGTTGGTAAAGGATATTTATAAGTTAAGCAGTTCTTTTCCCTCAGATGAAAAGTATGCTCTTGTACAGCAAATAAATAGAGCAGCAGTATCAGTTGTATCTAATATTGCAGAAGGAACAAGCAGGAATGGTTGCCAGGAGAAAATACACTTTATTAATGTATCGTATAGCTCATTAATGGAGATTGTTTGCCAAACAGAGCTAGCTTTTGAATTAGGATACCTAACGAAGGATGCATTTGAAAATATTTCGAAAAAGGCAAAAAAACTAGCTGTAAAAATGAGCAACTATATTGCATCCATCAAAAAAAGCAATATTTAAACAATATTTCAACCACATTTATAACTATATTTAAACAGTGTTTTATATAATATAAATATTTAATTACTAAAATAAGGATAGTACCAAAAAAAATAATCTGAAGATAGCTTATGCTCCAATCTTTAAATGTTCATAATTACGCTTTAATAAATGAGTTAACGATTGACTTTAATAAGGGATTGAATATTATTACCGGCGAAACCGGTGCCGGGAAATCTATTCTGATGGGCGCTTTGTCTTTAATCCTTGGACAAAGGGCAGATACCTCTGTATTAAAAGAGAAAAGCAAAAAATGTATTGTTGAGGCTAAATTCAACATTAAACCCTACCGGCTAAAAATTTTTTTCGATGAATATGATCTGGATTATGATGATAACACCATTATTAGACGAGAAATTTCGGATAATGGAAAATCAAGAGCTTTTATTAATGATACACCGGTTAATTTAAGTGTTTTAAAAGATTTAAGTACTCATCTGGTTGATATTCATTCGCAGCATGAAAGTTTATTGCTTGGAGATGAAAATTTTCAAATGGCACTGGTCGATTCTTTTGCCGGACATCATGCATTACTTTATCAATATTATGAAAAATACGAAGAATACCATCAGGTACAATCAGAATATAATCGATTAATAAGCAATGCCGAAAAGGCAAAATCAGACCTTGATTATTTGCAATTTCAATATGACCAGTTAGAAGCGTTAAAATTAAACGAAAGTGAGCAGGAAGAACTGGAAGAAGAGCTGGAAAAATTGAATCATGCCGAAGAAATTAAACTTAACTTATCGAAAAGTTATCAGCTGTTAAATGAAGAAGAATTTTCTATTATCTCAAATTTGAAAGACGCTAAAAATACTTTAAGTGCTATTGCAAAATATTTCAAAGAAAGTGAAGATTTAAATGAGAGGATGGAATCTGCGTATATTGAATTGCAGGATATTGGCGATGAAATTGAACAGTTAAACGAATCGATAGAATATGACCCTGCCCGGATTGAGTTCATTCGCGAACGTTTAGACAGCATTTATGCTCAACAACAAAAACATAAAGTTGCTACAGTAGGCGAATTATTGCAGATAAAAACCGATTTGGAAACCCAAATTGTAAATATAAACTCATACGATTTTAGAACTGATGAGCTGAAAAAGAAACTTGAGTTAAAGAAGAATGAATTAATTCAACTTGCTCAACAGATATCTGAAAACAGGAAGGAAGTTATTCCCGAATTGGAACAAAATATTACCCGCATGCTGGTATTGTTAGGCATGCCCAATGCGGCATTTATAATTAAGCAAATTCCTGTTGATGAGTTTTTGCCTACGGGTAACGAAATCATAAAATTTATGTTTTCGGCCAATAAAAATGTTGTTCCTGAGGAGATTGAAAAAGTGGCTTCAGGTGGAGAAATTTCACGGTTAATGCTAAGTTTAAAATCCATATTGGTGGAAAATAAAACCTTGCCAACTATTATTTTTGATGAGATAGATGCTGGCACATCGGGTGAAATAGCTGATAAGATGGGTCTTATCATCAAGCAAATGTCATCTAAAATGCAGGTTATCAATATTACTCACCTTCCTCAGATTGCAAGCAAAGCAGATTTTCATTATTTGGTGTATAAAAAAGATAATCATCAAACAACCAACACATATATAAAACTCCTGAATAAAGATGAGCGGGTGAACGAAATAGCTAAAATGTTAAGTGGAAAAGAGCTTACCGATGCAGCTATTCAGAATGCCAAAGTTTTGCTTGGCAATTAATTTTTAATAAAAAGAAATTGAACAATCCCCATTGATTGTTGTCCTTAAATTTGTATTAACGAAAACGAAAGAAACATGGCATTTAATTTATTAAAAGGTAAAAAAGGGTTAATATTTGGAGCATTAAACGACAAATCAATAGCATGGAAGGTTGCTGAAAGAGCCTTTGAAGAAGGCGCTGAAATTGTTTTAACCAATGCACCTTTTGCAATGCGTTTAGGCGATACCGAAAAATTAGCTGAAGCCTGTAATTCGGTTGTTATTCCTGCCGATGCTACCAAAATTGAAGATTTAGAGTTTCTGATTGATAAAACAATAGAACATTTCGGTGGTAAATTTGATTTTATTTTGCATGCTATCGGAATGTCTCCCAACGTAAGAAAAGGAATAACCTATGATAACCTGAATTATGATTATTTTCTGAAAACACTGGATGTTTCCGCTTTATCTTTTCATAAAATTTTACAGGTATCTCGCCAGAAGGATGCTTTAAATAACTGGGGTTCGGTATTAGCCCTTTCATATGTTGCTGCACAGCGAACGCTTTATGGTTATAACGATATGGCGGATGCAAAAGCTCTACTGGAATCTATTGCCCGAAGTTTTGGATATATATATGGCAGAGAAAAGAAGATACGTATTAACACGATTTCGCAATCGCCAACACCTACTACAGCAGGGCAAGGCATTATGGGTTTTAACGATTTGGTAGATTTCTCGAACCGTATGTCTCCACTCGGGAATGCTACTGCGGATGAATGTGCCTATTTTTGCGTTACGATGTTTTCTGATTTAACCAAAAAAATTACGATGCAAAATATTTATCACGATGGTGGTTTCTCAAGCATGGGTATGAGTCGCAGAGCGATGGCTGTTTATAGCAAAAACCTTGATGAGTGTTGCGAATTTAGAGATGTAACACACAGATTTTAATTTTAATAATATATTTTCTGATAAACCGGTGATTAATTTTTTCACCGGTTTTTTTATAAGGAATAAAAACTTCAATTTTGTTTTTTTAGGATAAACTCGTAGTTTTCCGATCTAAAAATTTTAAATATATAAATATGGCAGCAATTCTACTCGCTCTGTTTTACATTATTTCGCCTATCATCATTTTATATTTATGTAATAAGTTTTCCTTGCTAAATAAAATTGGTGCAGTTTTACTTGCTTATGCCACTGGTTTGATTTTAGGAAATATTGGAATTTTACCCGATAATGCCGAACAGGTTCAAAATTTGATGACAACCATCACTATTCCTCTGGCTATTCCGCTTTTGCTATTTTCGGCCAATATTAAAACATGGTTTACCATTGCCGGGAAAACCATGTTATCTATGGTTATTGCATTAGTTAGTGTAGTGATTGTAGTTTTTGTTGGATTCTTTATTTTTGAGGGAGAAATTAAAGAGCTCTGGAAGATAGGAGGATTGCTTGTAGGTTTATATTCGGGAGGGACTCCTAATTTAGCATCGATTAAAATGATTTTGAATGTGGACCCGGAAGCTTTTATTATTACCCATACCTTTGATATGATAATTTCTGCTATTTATTTGTTGTTTTTGTTAACCATCGGGCAAAAAGTTTTTTGGTATTTTTTGCCTAAATACAAAGCCTTATATAAAACGAAACATCAAACCGAAAAGGATTTATCTTTTAATAATTATTGGGGATTTTGGCATAAGAAATACAGACTCCCTTTACTGGCTGCTTTAGGCGTTTCTGTTTTAATATTTGGTATTGCTGGCGGACTATCGTTCCTTGTTCCTGAAAATTCACAAATGGTTGTGGTCATTTTAACCATAACTACCTTAGGCATTATAAGTTCATTTATCCCTAAAATAAACAAGATTGCCAAAACGTTTGATTTAGGCATGTATTTAATTCTTATTTTTAGTGTGGTAATTGCTTCTATGGCAGATATTGAAAAGTTTAATGGCTCAGCTCCGGAACTTTTAGCTTATATTACGTTTGTCATTTTTGGCGCTTTGTTTTTACATGTTCTTCTTTCCCGATTATTTAAAATCGATGCCGATACCGTAATGATTACTTCTACAGCACTTATTTGTTCGCCTCCGTTTGTTCCTGTTATTGCCGGAGCTATCAAAAACAAGGAAATCATTATTTCAGGATTAACCGTAGGAATTATTGGTTATGCCATAGGAAACTACCTGGGCTTTTTTGTTGCTGAGATGCTGAAGTTTTTGTAAATCTGTCTATTGGTAAAATAGTAAAATAGTAAAATAGTGAAACTGTAAATTAGTAAATTTATATATTGGTTTTGTTGAAGTATTTTTCACCGCTAAGCTGCAGCTTTCACTTATCTCTCGCTAAGGCGTCAAGCCGCTAAGTTTTTTTTATTATAATATCTGTGATTATCAAGCCAAATCAGCGTGTTCAATTGATTGAATCTGTGTTCTATTATTACTCTTCTTAAAACAAAAAATTCATCCCAATGTACAGGCCATTATCACCGTCCCGTTTGTCAAAAGCCATTCCGTAATCAAATGCAACAATAAAGTTTTCATTTAACACCACATGCAATCCAATCCCTGAGCTTGCATGGATTTTATCTGAACTTTCGTCGAAATAATTAACTAAATTTTCTGAGGCAGGAATAAGGTTTTTATTAATTTCTATTGGTTTTGTTACTTTTCCTGCATCCAGGAAAGTACTTAGCGCTAAATAAAAATTCTGATTTTTAATCACCCCTTTCCAAAATTTCCATCTAAATTCAAAATTACCATATACAATATCCTCACCTACAATCCGGTCGCGTCTAATTCCACGTAATGATTTTGCACCACCCAGTCCTTCGGTTAATACCGATGGCGAAAAAGAGCTAATCAGGTAAGGCTGATAATAAAAAGGAGGATTGCCTTGAACAGTTCCCTGGTAGCCAACTCTGTAAGCAAAAGATAATTTTGAAGGGATAAGGGTAAAATATTGGCGGTGAATCAATGATAATTTAGTAAAAGAATTTTCATAATTATCCAGCAATTTAGGTGCGGTAACAATAATAACTTCCGACCATATCCCTTTCATCGGATTCGCTTCGTTATCTCTCGTATCATAAATAGTTCCAAATTTTAAATAATTCATCACCCCGCCGTCGGCTTCTTTAGCTGGGATTAGTCCCCAATCCACATATTTATCGTATAAGCTTGCGGTATCGGGTATGAGATCGTCACCATCTTTTCCTTCATTTAATTTATCAATGTCTACACTTCCCAGCTCATGATTAAAATGGCCAAAACCTATTAGCCAATTAAGGTTATCTCCAAGAAGACTCCCCTGGAAATCTAAGGTAAAACGCAATAGTTTTCTTTCATATCGGTAATACATTCGTGAAATATAATCATCGGTTTCATCATTTTCAAAATCCATAAAATAAGCAGATTCGTAGCCGTTGAAACCATAAAAGTCCAGTGCCTGTTCGGTAAGGTAGCTAAGGTCGGCAGTTATTCTTATCGGCCGGTTAGGAAACATGTGTTCCGAATCGAAGAAAAGCTGATTAATGCCGCTGCCTTTTGTAGTCCTTGATATTTCAAGATAAATGGATTGCTGGTACTCCGGATAGGTCGTGGGTTTTCCATAATTATAAAAATTAACCAAACCGCCATACTTAAACCCTAAATCCGAATCGTAAGCCACTACAGGAACAGCGCCAAAAGTCCATCCATCTTTTATTTTTTCTGCTTTATTTTTGGTGGTTTTAAGTGTGTCATTATCAGTTAATGAAAAACCCTGTACACTAAAGCAAATAAATAAAGCGGATAATAAAAAAAGTTTATACATCATACGTAAATATTAGTTAATCACAAATATTGAACACAGGTTAAAACCCGCTTAAATCCATCGTTACTGTTGGAATTAATAATAACAATCCTAAGATAATTAAAATAATCATAAAAGGAGTAATCCATTTAACCCATTTTTCGTAAGGGATTTTGGCAACACCAAGCACACCAATTAAAACGCCCGAAGTGGGAGTGATCATATTTGTAAATCCGTCACCCAATTGGAAAGCCATTACAGTGGCCTGTCTCGAAATACCTATTAAATCCGAAAACGGAGCCATAATGGGCATGGTTAGTGCGGCTTTTGCACTACCTGATGGAATAATTACATTGATAACTGTTTGGATTAAATACATGATACTGATAGATCCAAATTTCCCAACCGTTTTCATCGATTGTGATACGGAATATAATAAGGTATCAATAATTTTACCTTCTTGTA
>CAZWPU010000079.1:0-7247 GCA_964635605.1 uncultured Bacteroidales bacterium
ACATAAAAGGGTGTGGTTATGGTAATTTTCTCACCGGGTTTTAAGGTTTTATTCAGGTGTAATTTACAGATATCAATATGCTCTTTATTATATTCCCATTTTGCCGGCACTTCATTAATCATAAAGTTTAGTGAATCGATATAACCAGTTAGGTTTTTATTTGCAAACCACCGGTATGGGCTGGTTTCCAGTTTTTGTTTTGCCAAAGCGGTTTGTCCATTTTTATAAGCATTGGGCCATAAATGAAAATAGATAAATTCCAATTCATCGGGCGAATGGTTTATATACTCAATCTTTTCATAAGCCGATAAACTATTCGATGTGTCGTTAAGCATAACGTTGATTTTATAATTTACTTCTTGTTGGAAATATTCTTGTCCGTTTACAAGCATAAAAGAAAAAAGTAAGGATAATAACAGAATGTTTGTTTTGAGTGTTTTCATTATTTTTTAGCGTTTTATTTATATGACTTTAAGCTCACAAAAAAGTTACAATTTATAAATAAAACTTTTACCTTTTTTAAAACTCGTTATTTTAACAAAATAGTATGATTGATGGTTACTTTTACTAATTTTGTTTTTCAAATAATAAATATTGTTGTTATGTCAGACGATAAGAAAATAATATTTTCAATGTATAAGGTAAGCAAGACTTACCCACCCAATAAAACGGTTATTAAAGATATCAGCCTTTCGTTCTACCTGGGAGCTAAAATTGGAATTATTGGGTTAAATGGGAGTGGTAAATCTACGCTATTGCGAATTATTGCAGGGGTTGATAAATCATTCAATGGAGAGTTGGTTTTTTCTCCGGGTTATTCTGTTGGGCTTTTAGACCAGGAACCTCAGTTAGATGAAAGCAAAACCGTTAGAGAAGTTGTTATGGAAGGAGTGCAGGAAGTTGCTGATGTATTAAATAAATATGAGGAGGTAAACAAGAAATTTGAATTGCCGGAGGTTTATGAGAATCCTGATGCCATGGATAAATTAATGGCTGAGCAGGCTGCTTTACAAGAAAAAATTGAGCAGCTGGATGCCTGGAATATTGACACAAAGCTAAACCGCGCGATGGAGGCTCTGCAATGCCCTCCGGATGATCAACCGATAAGTGAACTTTCAGGAGGAGAACGTCGTCGTGTTGCTTTATGTCGTCTACTTCTTCAGGAACCGGATGTTTTATTGCTCGACGAGCCGACAAACCACCTCGATGCAGAAAGTATGCACTGGCTCGAAAAACATCTGCAACAATACAAAGGAACCGTTATTTGTATTACACACGACCGGTATTTTTTGGATAATGCAGCCGGATGGATTCTCGAACTAGATCGTGGAGAAGGAATCCCCTGGAAAGGAAATTATACTTCGTGGTTGGAACAAAAATCCAAACGATTGGAAATGGAAGAAAAAACCGTTTCCAAACGAAGGAAAACCCTTGAGCGTGAATTAGAATGGGTGCGTATGGCACCTAAAGCACGCCATGCTAAATCGAAGGCTCGTTTGTCAGCATATGATAAAATGCTTAATGAAGATGTTAAACAGAAGGAAGAACGTCTTGAAATATATATTCCTAATGGCCCCCGTTTAGGTGATAAGGTAATTGATATGGAAGGTGTTACCAAAGGATATGATGATCGATTATTAATCAACGACTTGAGTTTTAATTTACCACCAGCCGGAATAATTGGGGTGATTGGCCCAAATGGTGCAGGTAAAACTACATTGTTCCAGATGATTATGGGCCAGGAAACACCTGATGAAGGAAATATTGAAATTGGCGATTCGGTAAAAATTAGCTATGTAGACCAAAAACATGAAGCAATAGATCCTGAGAAATCGGTCTACGAAGTAATATCTGACGGATTGGAAAATATGAAATTAGGAAATCGAACGGTAAATTCTCGTGCGTATGTTGCCCGATTTAACTTTACCGGAGCCGACCAGGAGAAAAAGTGTGGCGTACTATCA
The DNA here is from genome assembly GCA_964635605.1 of uncultured Bacteroidales bacterium. Lineage (GTDB taxonomy): Bacteria > Bacteroidota > Bacteroidia > Bacteroidales > UBA12077 > UBA12077. The sequence continues at coordinate 1,965 of CAZWPU010000079.1, forward strand.
GGTGGTGAACGTAACCGTTTACATTTGGCTTTGGCCTTAAAAGCCGAAGGAAATGTTCTTTTACTTGATGAGCCTACTAACGATATTGATATAAATACATTGCGTGCGTTGGAAGAAGGTTTGGAGAATTTTGCCGGTTGTGCAGTGGTGATTAGTCACGATCGGTGGTTTTTAGACCGTATTGCAACACATATATTGGCTTATGAGGGAGAAGGGCATGTACATTTCTTCGAAGGTTCATTTTCCGAATACGAGGAAAACAGAAGAAAGCGTTTGGGTACAGATACTCCGAAACGATTTAAATATAAAAAATTGACGAAATAAAAGTTTCATCTTAGGGATTACCCAAAAGTGTTTATCAAAGTAAATTAAATAATGAAGATTAAATAATGAAACTTTTGGGAAGCCTCATTATTTCTTATTATGCATTATATAATTTTTTAGCGGCTTTAATCAAAATACTCATAATAGCTGCTTGTTCAAATTCAACTTTTTTAACTGACTTTAATTTAAAACGTATATCTTTTAAAATAAAATCAGCTTTATTAAAGTGAGCTTCAATTTCGTGAGTGTGATATATATAATCATTTTGATGCTTGTCTAACAAAATTATCTAACCATTTTGTTTGTTGATAATACGCTTTTTTTTAATTCGGAAGTATATAATGCAATTCTTCAAAATGTCCTATTAGCGAATATATAACCGAAGCAAAAAGGGGTGTAGGACATCTTTTTTTACTTATCGGAAAAGTTTTTACCCTAAGGTAACAGATTCTTAAAAAGTTAAAAATCTTCAATGTGGAATAATAATGCTATGAATAGTATTTTTAATATTTGTAAAAGTATTTTTATTTATATCAAAAACATGATAATTTTTAATTTTCCACTTTTTAATTATCTGTTCTATATAGCGGTCTCGTATAACCAGTAAAAGATGATTTTGCTTTCTTTTAATCAGCTCATCGATACCTGAAGCCCAACCATTATTATCCAGTTCAAGTTTTCCAACTTCATCAATAATTACGATTTGAGTATTTGAATCCATAGAACTTTTTAAGGTTTTTATTCCTTTTTGTAAACCCTGCAGGTTAATGTTAAATCGTCCAATTTTCATATTTTTTTCTGCAGTATTTTGACGCAAAAAAACTTCCCTTTCGTTGGTGTTGATATCGATAATATCATAACCTATGGTTGTTTCGCCTTGCATAACTCTGGGTGAATAAATTCCGCCAACAACAGTTCCTTTTGATTGAAAATTTTCAACGATTTTTTGAATAAAAGTTGTTTTACCCTGCCCAATGCTTCCGGTAAGGATAAATACTTTGTGTTTAAAATTCATTTGTTCTTTAACTTCGGCTAACTTCCATTCTGCTTGTGTTACCATTTGGTTAAGTATGGTTACCGGTTTTTTTAGTATGATCCTAACATCAGGCATTGAAGAAATGGTTGCAGGAAGACTGCTAAATGCCAGTTCCATTGCCATAGGTAATTGTTTGAAGGATGATTTTAAAAAGAAATTACGGATTTTAGGATTGTACAACTCGGTTCCTAATACCGAAAATCCGATAATGATGATTACCGCCCTAAAATTCATTTGCAACCCGATTAATAAACCACTTTGCAGGCTGTTAGATTGAATTTTAGTAAATACAAAGGCTGCTACCATGGTTATAAGGAAAAAGTAAATCCAGAATTTCGATTGGGTTATTTTGCGCAACGCCCTTTTATATCTGATTAACCATATGCTTACAATAGCAATAATAGAAAGGCTCCAAACAGGCCATGCAGTATAATTTATTAATAGAAGTCCTGTGTCCATTAATATTAGATTGATAAAAAGCCAGTAAATCGAATAATTAAAATTAGGATTTTTAGTTTCAAACTTTCGATTGGTTTGATTGAAATGTTGAGATCCCTTTAAATTTTTATTTGCTTTTATAATACGGCCACTTTTTATGCCTAATACAGCAGCCACTAAACCAAATAAACCATAGAGTGCTAAAAGAATTAATATGGGAAGCCATAATGTTTTAAAATATAGGTTAAGTTGATCTTGTGCATATTGTATAAGACTTTTATAAATTTCAATAATGTTGTATCCGTAAAAAATAATGTAGTTTGTAATTTTCTGGAAAAGATTCCATGACATGGCAAAGATAGCCCCCAGCAAATATCCGGCGATGGAGCGTCCAAAAATACGAGTGAAAGTTTCAAGTAATATCCCCTGACTGAAAATAGCAATCATCGGACCGAAAATAACTGCACTGGGCGATAAGGTTTTCATAATGGCACAAATTAATCCCGCACGCCAAAATAGCCCTTTTTCTTTCCAGGTATAACTAATCGAAATTAAAAGAATAATTCCTATGGCTGTTAAAATGTTTCCACTAAAAGGAATTTTAAAATTATGTAAAAAACTACCTAAAACAATCTCTGAAGCAGCCCAAAAAGTTCCAATGATTGAAGCTTTAAGCCATTTCTCGTTTATAATGCTTCTGCTGTTCATTTACTATTTTTTATGAACAGCAAATATGAAAAAAACAAATCTTAAAAAGAATTAATTTTTGCCTGCTTTTAAAAATGTAGTGCTATAAAAACTAGAAAAGCTCCTTAAGGAGCTTTTCTAAACTTAAACTTTTAGTTTTTTTTCAATGGTTTCTATTTGGCTTTTGAAGCGTTTGTCGGTGTCCATTAAGTTATTAACTGTTTTGCATGCATGCAAAACGGTTGCATGATCTTTTCCTCCTATTAAAGCTCCAATAGAAGCTAACGATGATTTAGTTAAGGCTTTGGAAAAGTACATGGCTATTTGCCTGGCTTGAACAATTTCTCTTTTTCTGGTTTTGGACTGAAGCAGATCTGGTGACAGGTTAAAATAATCGCATACCACTTTTTGAATATAATCTACGGAAATTTCTTTTTTAGAGTTTTTAACCAGTCTATCGATCATCATCTTAGCCAACTCTAAGGTAATTTCTTTTTTATTTAGGGTAGACTGTGCCAAAAGAGAAATAAGTGCTCCTTCCAGTTCTCTGATATTTGAAGTTATATGTGATGCAATATAATGAATTACTTCTTCAGAGATTTCGATGCCGTCGTTATAGATTTTTTGTTTTAAGATTGCAATTCTTGTTTCATAATCAGGAGATTGTAAATCAGCAGATAAACCCCATTTAAAGCGGGATAGTAAACGTTGTTCCATGCCCTGCATTTCTACTGGAGCTTTGTCTGAGGTTAAAATTAGCTGTTTCCCCGATTGGTGTAAATGATTAAATATATGAAAGAAAATATCTTGTGTTTTTTCTTTTCCAGCGAATTCATGTACGTCATCAATAATGAGTAAATCAATCATTTGATAGAAATGAAGAAAATCATTTTTATTATTGTTACGTACAGATTCAACAAATTGGGTTTGGAATTTATTGGCGTTTACATAAAGTACTGTTTTTTCGGGAAACTTCTCTTTCACTTTAATTCCGATAGCTTGTGAAAGATGGGTTTTTCCCAACCCTGAATCTCCATATAAAAATAGAGGGTTGAATGCTGTTCCACCTGGATTATCGGCTACAGCATTTCCGGCTGATCTGGCCAGTCGGTTACATTCTCCCTCGACAAAATTGTTAAAGTTATTGTCTGGATTAAGCATTGGATCAACATGTAGTTTTTTTATACCAGGGATAATAAATGGATTCTTTATTGATTGCTCTTCGGAATTTAAAGGGACTGATACCGGTTTATTTTTTAATTCTGTTTTATTGTTGGTAGGAAATTTAACAGTAAATGGCTTATTATTAGAATATAAGCTATTTTCCATAACTACGCTGTACTCTAATTTGGCATTATTTCCTAGTTCTTTGCGGAGTGTTTTTCTTAAAATGTCAATGTATTGTTCTTCTAAATACTCATAAAAAAAGGGACTTGGCACCTGAATAGTAAGAACGTTGTCATTTAACTTAATTGGTACAATAGGTTCAAACCATGTTCTAAAACTAATTGAAGGTACATTATCTTTAATGATTTTTAAGCAATTGTCCCAAACTTCCTGATACTTTTTATTATCCATTTAACGATCAATGATTTTAAAATTTTTACTATTTTTTTAATTGCTCTAACAAATTTGTGAAAAAAAACATGAAAAAAAAATTAAAATTCTGTTGTATTTTTCAATTATATTATATTGAATTTTGAATCAGCCTTTTAAATTTTTAAAAAAAATAAATTAAATGTATTGACCTGATTACTAGATTTTTAAATAATTCTTATGTTAATAAATTGTTAATTAAACATTTAAAAAATTTAGCTAAAGAATAATATTAGAATTAAATTTTTATTTCAAATTTATTTTAAGAAAAAATTAAATTTAGATTTAGTCTAATCTAATAGAAGATTTTTTAATCTTTATTTTTTATTCTTTTTTCCAAATACTGAAAAGTGAACGTATCGATTTGGATTTTCATTTAAATCAATTACAAGACTATCTAAATCTGCAGCAAGATTGTTAAGGTTAACATAAAGTGAATCGTTATTGATTAACATTCCAACTGTTCCTTGACCCTGGTTAATTTTTTGGGTTATCTCACTAAATTCTGCAAGGGTTTTGTTCGCATTTAATAGAGTAGACTTAATATTTGCCTGATTGAGTGAATCACTAATATTTGAGAAATTTTCTAGAATGGTCGTTATTTGCTCATTATTATTTTTTAGATTACCCGAAATGGATTCTACATTCGACAGGATGTTTTTCAATCTTATTTTTTCTGAATCTACTAAGTTTTCCAGGTCATCACTAATATGATGAATATTATCTAATGATTTTTTTAGGTTATCTCTTCGGGTATTATCAAAAATTGCTAATACTGAATCCATTGACACTACCAAGTTTTCTATTTTATTTTTAACCGGCAATAACTCTTCGCTTAAACTTGTCATTAAATTTTTTTCAAGGGTTCCTGGTATCGTATCACCCGATTGATAAAAATTATTAGATGCTGAAAATAAAAGTTTTATAGCTTTACCGGCGATTAATGTCTCAGGATAAATTACCGCAGATGAATTTTGAGGTATTTGTACATTTTTATTTACTGAAAAACGAACAATAATTTTACTTTTATTTTTATCATGAAATTTAATTGATTCAACCACACCAACTTTGTATCCGCTTAAATGAACGGGGTTTGCTTCTGCCAAACCGTCGATATGTTCGTAAATAGCAAAATAATGATAATTTGATGATAATAAATTTTTACCCTTTAAGAAACTGAATCCCCAAATAAAAAATGCTAA
>CAZWPU010000080.1:0-7107 GCA_964635605.1 uncultured Bacteroidales bacterium
GGGTCATGGCGTTTCCTGAAACCTGCATCTTTGTTTCGGTAGATAATTTCGCTTTTAAGGTATGAAAATCCATTACACCACCCAATGCATCGCTACCGTAAGTAACCGAGCCAGGACCAAAAATCACTTCACTGCTTTCTATAGCATTGGCATCGAGTGATATCACATTTTGTAAATTCCCTTCGCGATAAATGGCATTATTCATTCTCACACCATCGACAACCAGCAACACAGAGTTTGTTGCAAACCCACGAATCATTGGGCTGCCACCTCCCAGCTGGCTTTTTTGCACAAACACCTCGTTGGTTTGCGACAACAGGTCTGCCGTAGTTTGCGGATTATTAAAAACAATCTCTTTTTTATCGATACGAGTAATCTTATTAGGAATCTCCTTAGAATTTTGTTCCCAACGGTAAGCTGAGATTACAAATTCGTCAATTTTATAAACCTCACTTTCCATATAAACAACAAAATTCATCTGCTGAATTTCTTGTTTTGTGTAGCTTGCTGATTTATAAGAAGGGTGTTGAAAAAAAATACGTTCATTCACATCAAAAACATCAAGGTTAACCATTCCATTTTTATCGGTTAAACCCGATGTTTGTTTCGATTCGTTAAAAACAGCTATATCTTCGATGGGTTTTAGTATTTCTAAATCTTTAACTTGTAGCTTCTGTGCAAAGACAGGAATCCCGTTAACAAATAAAATAAAAAGAATGAAAAGTATATAACTTTTAATTTTTAACATCACCCAAATAATTTAACTTTAAAAATTTGACAAATTTATTGATTAGATTATATAAAAACCATCAGGTTTAATTAAATTTAATTATGTTTGTTAGGATATGGTTATAATTATCAATTAATATTTAATATTTTTAAAACGAAATTTTTAAAAATAATTCTACACTTATGTTAAAAAAAATTTTAACCATTGCATCTTTAATTATCATTATAGCAGCAGGTTTTTTCGGCTATCGTTATATTAAAAGCCAGCGCATCCCGGACTTTAATATGCTAAAAGCTATCCCGCTTGATGCATCATTTATTATTGATAGTGAAAACTTCATCGATAAAATGAATACACTTAGCAAGAACAATAAAATATATCAGGAATTAAATCAACTAAAAAAAGTTACCCATTTTAACGATGATTTAACTTATCTGCTTAAAAATTACCATGAAAATAAATTTCTGAATGAATTGATCAATGATAACCGAGTCATTCTCTCGGCACATCAATCAGGAAAAGAAAATATTGCTTTTCTTTTTTTATTAAAGATGAACACTTTACGTGATAAAAAAATAATTCTTCAACATGTTAATAAATTATTAAGCCAAAAGGGAGAAATCAAAAAAAGAGAATATAATAATACGCTGGTGTATCAGATTCAGTTACAAGAAAGAGCGCTCTATTTTTCATTTAACCATGGGGTATTGATGTTCAGCCCTTCGTCTATTCTTTTGGAAGCAGCCCTAAGGCAATCAGAGGTTAACGAGTCGATATTAAGTGATAAAGGTTTTAAAACCATACAAAAAACGGCCGGTAGAAATGTTGATGCCAATGTTTATATTAACCTTACTCATTTTCCTGAAATCATATCTTACCTGTTGCACGATAAGTATAAAAGTAAAATTGCAAATTTTACACATTTGGGAAACTGGATGGAGCTGGATGTAAATTTTAAAGATGATGCGGTTTTACTGAATGGCTTTACTTTTAGCGACCAATCATTTAATAATTATCTGAATATTTTTTCGCAACAGGAAGCTGTTGCCCATACATTAAATCAGGTGCTACCAGCAAACACCTCGGTTTTTATTTCGTTAGGGATAAGTGACAATGCAAAATATTTTAAGCAATATAAAAATTATCTAAACGAACAAAATAAACTAACTAAGTACAATGAATTTATCCGTCATTATCAGCAAAAATTTTCGATAAATTTTGAAGAAGTAATTCAAAATAGCCTGGATGAAGAAATCGCATTGGTCATTACTGATAACCCAAATCAAAGTGCCAGGGAAAACTCATTAATAATAATGAGAACAAAAAGTAAAAGCCTTGTTGAAAGTGAAATGCAAAATATTTTATCCAAAATTGCTCGGATAGAAAACATAAAAAAAACGGACCTTATTTTTGATGCAAGAATTGATAAGGAAACGGTTTACAAAATTTTCAAATTGCCTGTAAAAGGACTTTTTAAAACTCTATTTGGAGATATTTATGCTGGTTTCGAGAATCCCTACTTTACTTTTATTGATAATTATATGGTTGTAGGAAATTCACAAAAATCACTGGTTAATTTTATTCATTCCAACATTTTACACAAAACATTAAAAAATGACATGAAATTTAGCCAGTTTACGGATTATCTCTCATCCAAATCAAACTTTTATTTTTATACAAACTTGTCTCGATCTCCAGAGGTTGTATCTGAATACTTAAGCCCCAAACTAAAGGCTGGATTTAAAACCAATATTGACCTAATTAAAAAAATTCAAGCTTTTGCCATACAATTTAGGAATAACAACGACATGATTTTTAACAATATATACTTAAAGTATATACCCGAAATAAAGGACGACGCCATTACCGTATGGGAAAGCCGGCTGGATACAGCAATGGATTTTAAACCCTGTCTGGTAACCAATCATTATAGCCAGGAAAATGAAATTTGTGTTCAGGATTTAAATCATAAGATTTACCTGATTAATAAAGTAGGAAGGATTTTATGGCGTATGCAGCTTAATGAAAAAATTAACAGCGAGATTTATCAGGTTGATTATTACAAAAATGGTAAATTACAATTGCTTTTCAGTACAAAAAATAAAATTCATTTAATCGACCGTAACGGAAATTATGTGGAACGCTACCCAATAGATTTAAGGTCTCCCTCAACAGCAGGTATTGCACTTTTTGATTATGATAAAAACCTGGATTATAGAATTATTGTACCCTGCGAAAATAAAAATGTTTACCTTTATGGACTAGACGGTAATTTAATCAACGGATGGAAATTTCAACAAACCGATACACATGTAAATACGCCTGTTCAACATTTCAGAGTAAAAACTCGCGATTATATTCTTTTTGCCGATGAATATCGTATTTATATCCTCAATCGAAGAGGGCAGGAACGAATCCGAGTGAATCATCAGTTTACCAAATCGAAAAACAATTCATTTGTTTTAGAGCCTGCAGACAATAATACAAACACACATTTTGTTACTACAGATAATACAGGAATGATTAAGATGATTGATCTTAATGGACAGGTTACCAAAAAAAGAATTAAAACCTATTCCGCTGAGCATTTCTTCGATTATCAAGATATTGACGCCGATGGTTATAAAGATTATATTTTTGCTGACAAAAATAAATTGGAAATATTCAAAAAAAATGGCGATAAAATTTTTGATTACACCTTTAAAGAAAATATCACATATCCTCCGGTATATTATTATTTTTCGTATGATGACCGTAAATTAGGGGTCGTTACAAAATCTTCCGGACAAATTTACTTATTTAATAGTAATGGAAATATTTACAAGGGTTTCCCATTAAAAGGCAGCACATCCTTTAGTATTGGTTATTTAGGAGGTTCTCATAACCAGTTTAATTTAATTGTTGGTTCACAATATAACTTTTTATATAATTATTCCGTAAATTAGATTACTAATTTAATAATAAAACTATGAGTCATTTAAAACATTCAGGAAAAAATATTTTCATCGTTTTGGCGATTATATTTACCTTTTCGCAATGTATGCACGATGAATATGAATTTGATAAACTAAGTGATGACATGGAAATTAACATGGGTCTGCTTACTCCATTAGCTTATGGCTCTCTCTCGCTTGATGATATCATAAGTGAGTTCGATAGCACAAGCTATATTAATGCGGATGAAGAGGACTTGCTTTTCATAACCTATGAAGATTCGCTTTTTTCATTTCTTGCCGATGAACTTATCGATATTCCTGACCAGAATTTCCCTGAGTATTTTATTGAATCAGATGATGATTTTCCACCCTGGGATGATACCGTAGTTGTTGAAAGAACAGAATATTATGAATTTAATTTCTCAAACAACGAAGATCCTGATAGTATTTATATTAATACAGCAGACCTTAATCTGGAAATAAATTCCACTTTCGAGCACACGGGGATGTTAATTATCACAAGCGATTATATTCGAAAAAACAACCAATCGTATAATGATACGATTTATATTGATAATAACAGTGGGAACTTTTCGACAAACCAAACATTCTTCTTAAACGATTATGTTATTGAGTTTATGGATACAACAGTTACCGACACAACTTTTTTACCCCTGGATTTCACCCTTCAATTATACAATTCAGGAGCGGGAGTAAATTCCGGTGACCAGGTAGAAATAATCCTAACCATTACCAATATTGATTTTACATCTATTTTTGGATATGTTGGTAATTACGAATTAATGTCAGAAGCCGGAGACTTAGAACTAAACTTTTTCGAGTCATTAAGTGATGGTTATATTGAGTTTGAAGATCCACAGATAAACTTCAATATTCATAATTCGTTTGGAGTACCTGCAGAAATAAATATTGAAAGATTCACCGGGTTTAAAAATGAAAACGATTCGATCCCCCTAAATCTGGAACCCGAAATAAATCCCTCGAATTATGCATTCCCTCGATTAAATGAGTATGGAGAAACAAAAGATACCACCATATCAATCAATAGAGACAACTCCAATATTTCAGCATTTTTGGCCTTTTTGCCAACTTATCTTCAATACAACATGAATGCTACATCAAATCCTGATGGCCCTGGTGGAGCTTACAATTTTGTTACAAAAGAAAGTAAAATAGAAGTTGACTTAGAATTTATCCTTCCGCTTTGGTTTAAAGCAAATAATATAGCATTGCAAGACACTATTGAAATGGATCTTAGTGGAATAAATGAAGATGCTGAAATGATTGAAAAAATTAATTTAGTGCTTCAGGTATTTAACGGGCTTCCCTTGGATATTGATTTTCAAATTTATTTCATGGATGAATTATACAATCCGGTAGATACCCTTTTCGACCCGGGAAGCCAACCGATTATTGCTGCAGGACAACTTGATACAGAGTATAAAGTAACCGATCCTACAAGAAAAGTATCCGTAGTTGAATATTTTAAACAGGATATTGAAAAACTTGAAGTCGTTCGTTTTGCAAGAATAAAAGCCGGACTTAAAACAGCAGAATTTGATAATGATATTTCAGTCAAATTCTACGATTATTATAATGTAGATTTTAATCTAAGCATTGATGTTGATGCTTTAATAAATACAAATGATTTATAATATTATCAATACTATGAAACTTTACAAAGTTATAATCATCCTAATTTTAGGCCTATCTTTTATTACAGATTCATTTACAGGAATGGCTCAAAATAGCCAAACGATGTATTATATAAACCGAATTCCACAATCGAACCAAATGAATCCGGCCATACAACCCAAATGCAATTTCTTTTTCGGCTTACCTGCTGTATCCTCATTTCAAGTTGGCATTGGCAATAACCGATATACATTATCAGATATTATCATGCAACATCCTACCCAGGACTCTTTGATAACATTCCTTCATCCTGATGCAGAATTTAACAAATCTGATTTTTTATCCAAACTAGGAAATAATAACTCCTTTTTTCAGGATTTCCAAACAGACCTGTTATCATTTGGGTTTAGAGTGAATAGCTGGTATTTCTCATTTAACTTATCCGAGAAACAATCTTTGGCAGTCAATTACCCAGAAGATTTAATGGATTTTGCCCTAAACGGGAACAAAAATTTTATTTATAAAACCACTGATTTTAGTAATCTAAGAATGAACGCCAATTTTTACAGAGAGTATGGAATTGGTGTGGCTAAAGAGCTTAATGACAATTTGTTTATTGGGGTAAGAGGAAAAATCTTATTTGGACATGCAAACATTGAAAGCAGCCATAATAATACCCTGGGTTTTTATTCAAGTAGAGATTCAATATATTTCAATGCAGATGCCATTGTAAACACTTCATCGCCATTAATTGCAACAACCAATACCGATGGTGACTTTGATGGGTTTGAGGTTCCTGCTTATATTGAAAATGCCGAATCCGATTCATTGATCGATTTAGCCATGCTCCATCAAAATATGGGATTAGGAATTGATTTAGGCGTTTATTACAAACCCCTTGATGATGTGGCATTATCCCTTAGCATTATTGATTTAGGTTATATTAAATGGGATAAAGATGTAACAAACCTTGAATTAAAAGGCAACTATTCATTTAAAGGAGTTGATGTTAGCGACGAAATTGGTGCGGAAGAGTCCGAAGAAGATCCTTTCGAACAAGCATTGGACTCCCTGGAAAACAGTTTTACAGTATCTAATCAATCGAGCAGTTACACTACAGGGCTTGGAACAAAAATATATTTAGGTGCCTCGTATTTTGTTTCTCCTAAGTTTGATGTAAGCTTTTTATCTCGTTCATATATTTATAACAACTATTTTAACCAGGCATTTACATTATCAGCTAATGTTCGCCCCATTAATGGAATATCTGCAAGTTTAAGTTACTCTATCATGAATGGAACATACAACAACATCGGTTTAGGACTTGTACTTGGAGGAGCACCATTACAGCTTTATATTGTTACTGATAATGTTTCTGCTGCATTATGGGGACATAAAACTTCATCTGCTAATTTTCGTTTTGGATTAAATATTGCTTTTGGTTGTAAACATAAAAAGAACCAGGATAAACCACTCCTTAAATCAACTTTTTAATTTAAAAATTTATCATTATCAAAACATAAGCTTTCTAAAATTGTTAGAAAGCTTTTTTTCGACTACAAAATTCTGTCAGTCGAACTTTTATTGCATATAATCCAAATTTTAAATCTATATAAACATCTGTATATAAAATTTTTGAAAAATTTAAATTATAAATGGTCGAATTTTTAACAAACTTTGGTCGATATTTTATATTTTTATATGAAGAAAATTCTATCTTTAATGCGATAACCAAAATTAACTCATTATGAAAAGAATAACCCTATTAATTATTGGAATACTCAT
>CAZWPU010000081.1:0-7018 GCA_964635605.1 uncultured Bacteroidales bacterium
TTATTATTTTGCATTTCACAATTTTGTTTAAGCATAATATATTACCTTTGTAGACTAATCAAAAATTTAAATAAATACATTAAATAATGGCTTTACTTACAAATATTTTAACCAGGTTTTTGGGAAATAAATCAGAAAGAGATATTAGAGAAATCTCTCCAATATTAGAACTTATAAAGGATGAATATAAAAAAATTATTCAATTAAGTAATGATGATTTACGTTCGGAAGCTGCAAATATTCGACAGAAAATATTGAATCATATTCGTGAAGAAAATGAAAAAGTTACTGACCTTAAAACCAAAGCTGAAAGCGATGACATTGATGTTTTAGAAAAAGAAAAAATTTATGATGAAATTGATAAAATTGATAAAATTATAGATCAAAAACTTGAGGATAAGCTGAGTGAAGTTTTACCCATTGTTTTTGCCATAGTAAAAGATACTGCACGACGCTTTAAAGAGAATCAATATATTGAAGTTACAAGTAATGATTTTGATCGGAATTTAGCTGCAAAATATGAACATGTTGAAATAAAAGGAGATAAAGCAAGGTATTATAACTCATGGATAGCAGGAGGAAATGAGATTACATGGGATATGGTACATTATGATGTTCAGCTTGTTGGTGGAATAGTATTGCATCAGGGTAAAATTGCAGAGATGGCTACTGGTGAAGGAAAAACTTTAGTAGCAACCTTACCTGTTTTCCTTAATGCATTAACAGGAAGAGGAGTTCATATAGTTACCGTAAATGATTATCTGGCAAAACGAGACTCTGAGTGGATGGGACCCATTTTTGAATTTCATGGTTTATCCGTTGATTGTATCGACAAACACGAACCCAATTCTGATTCCAGGAGACAAGCATACTTATCTGATATTACTTATGGTACCAATAATGAGTTTGGATTTGATTACCTTAGAGATAATATGGCGATTAATCCTGAAGACCTGGTACAAAGAAAACACAATTATACCATTGTCGATGAGGTAGACTCGGTATTGATTGATGATGCACGTACACCTTTAATCATTTCAGGTCCGGTACCCAAAGGTGATATGCAACTTTTTGATGAGCTAAAATCTAAAGTGGAAACACTTGTGGAAGCGCAAAGAAAATTAGTAAATCAGATATTAGCCGAAGCCAGAAAAGAACTAAATGATAACAATACAGAAAAAGCGGGTTTTTTACTTTTACAAGCTTATAAAGGGTTACCAAAAAATAAAGCTTTAATTAAACTATTATCCGAAGAAGGAAATAAATCATTGATGCTAAAAACCGAAAACTATTATATGCAGGATAATAGTAAGCATATGCATAAGGTTACTGATGAACTGTTTTTTATTATCGAAGAAAAGAATAATTCGATTGAAATGACTGATAAGGGAATTGACGTTATTACGTCAAAATCGGATGATTCTAAATTTTTTGTTTTGCCCGATATAGGTTCTGAAGTTGCCGAGTTGGAAAAATCGGAAATGGAAGAATCTGAAAAGCTTTCTATAAAAGATAAATTGCTTCAGGATTATGCGGTAAAATCTGAAAGAATTCATACCATCAATCAATTGCTTAAAGCGTATACGCTTTTTGAAAAAGATACAGAATATGTAGTTATAGATAATAAAGTTAAAATTGTTGACGAACAAACCGGCCGTATTATGGAAGGTCGTCGTTATTCTGATGGTTTACATCAGGCCATAGAAGCGAAAGAAAGGGTTAAGGTTGAAGCAGCAACACAAACCTTTGCTACCATTACTTTGCAGAATTATTTTCGTATGTACCATAAATTGGCTGGTATGACTGGTACAGCCGAAACAGAAGCTGGCGAGTTTTGGGATATCTATAAACTTGATGTAGTGGTTATACCCACTAATAAACCCATAGTTCGTAATGATTATGATGATTTAGTTTATAAAACGAAGCGTGAAAAATATAATGCCGTAATTGATGGAATTATTGACCTGGTGAATCATGGCCGTCCGGTTTTAGTTGGTACTACATCGGTTGAAATATCGGAGCTTCTAAGCCGAATGCTTAAAATTAAAGGTATCAGACATAATGTATTAAATGCAAAATTACACCAGCGTGAGGCTGATATTGTTGCTGAAGCCGGGAAATCGAAAACGGTAACTATTGCAACGAATATGGCAGGTCGAGGTACCGACATTAAACTTTCTAATGAAGTAAAAGAAGCAGGAGGTTTAGCTATTGTAGGTACTGAGCGGCACGAATCTCGACGCGTAGACCGTCAGTTGCGTGGGCGTGCCGGACGTCAGGGAGATCCAGGTTCCTCTCAATTTTTTGTATCTCTCGAAGACGATTTAATGCGTTTATTTGGATCGGGGAGAATTGCTGGTGTTATGGACCGCCTGGGATTGAAAGAAGGAGAGGTGATTCAACATTCTATGATTTCAAAATCAATTGAACGCGCTCAGAAAAAAGTTGAAGAAAATAACTTTGGGATTCGTAAGCGATTGCTTGAATATGATGATGTAATGAACTCCCAGCGTGAAGTTATTTATAAAAAACGCCGACATGCGTTATATGGCGAACGATTGAAGGTTGATATTGCCAATATGATGTCGGATGTTTGCGAAAATGCAGTTTATGATTATCAGGAAAATGCCGATTTTGAAGGTTTTAAATTTGAATTATTGCGTACTTTTTCTATTGAGTCTCCATTTGGTGAAGAAGAATTTTTGAAAGAAAATGCTGAAGGTTTAATCGATAAAGTGTACAAGATTGTTCTTGAAACGTATAAAAGAAAAGAAGAAGCTATTGCAAAACAAGCTTATCCTGTGATTAGAAATGTATATGAAAAAAGCGGACAAACGTATGAAAATATTGTAGTACCCATTACAGATGGTGCAAAAACGCTACAGGTGATTACCAACCTAAAAAAATCGTACGAAACAGAAGGCCGCGATTTGGTTAAATCTTACCAGAAGTCAGCCATTCTTGCGAATATCGATGAAGCTTGGAAAGAGCATTTACGCGAACTGGATGATTTAAAACAATCGGTACAGGCAGCGACTTACGAGCAAAAAGATCCATTATTGATTTATAAATTTGAATCGTTTGAATTATTCAAAACAATGATTAATAAAGTAAATCGTGATGTAGTTGCTACCCTGGTTAAAGGACATATTCCAATTCAGGATCCCGATCAGGTTCGTGAAGCAGAAAAACGAAGAAAAACTGACTATAGTAAATATCAAACCAGCAGACCCGACCAGGTTGGTGGTGACCAGGAGAATAAAAAGCAAAAAGCTCAACCTGTAAGGGTTGAGAAAAAAGTTGGCCGCAATGATCCATGTCCTTGTGGTAGTGGAAAAAAATATAAGAATTGCCATGGTAGAGCACAAGCGAATTAAAACCGTAATAGGTAATTAATCATACTTTATTTATTATTAAGACCTCTAAAAAATTGGAGGCCTTATTTTAATGATAAGGGTTATAACTTGCTGTTGTATGGTAAGTATGAAAAAATATTTTGTTTTTTTCTCCTACAAAATTAAAAGTTTGTGTTTTAGATGTTCCTTTGGATGAATTTGTTTTTAAGATCAATTTATTATTGCCTTTTTTTAAAGGAATACGACTATAAGAAATAGTGTAAGGAATTGTTTGCCAGTTTCGGGTATCCGCTTTTTCAGTGATGGTGTTTACAATATTGATTAAAGTCCCTAAACCTTCATCTTGTTCGTCGGCCAACAGTTCTAAAGCTTTTTTGGTAGCTAATCGCATAATAGCATTGGCCATTTCACGGACCATCCTGTCATTTAGTGTTTTAAATGCAATATCATTAATATTTTGCAAAAGTTCTAATTTATAAATATTTGAGTTTTGATATATTGCAGCGCTATTATACACGGGAGGACGTTCTACATATTTGGGAAAAGCAACCCTGAAAAAACGTAATTCTTCAAAAGCTTTTTTTTCTTTTGACGATTTATCGCCAATATAAAGAGGAAAGGAGAGATTATACTCGTCATTAACCAAGGTGATATATCCTTTTCTTTGATTTGGAACTTTAACAAAATTAATGCTGTTTTCTGTTTTATACGGGCCAAATCCGTTTAACCAAAAAAATACTAACTCTCCATTATCTTTTGGATGATGTTGGTATTTCATTCCAAATTTTTTTTCATAATAAGCTACTTCATCATAAAATCCGGTAAGATGAGCTGTTCTTAATAAGTCCTTTTTTAGTTGTGAAGGAACGGGGATATTAAAATATTCTTTATAATCTGTTTCGTAAATAGTTAAAGCATTTCGGTAAGCAATAAATGCATTATTATAGTCATGGTCGATTTCATAAATAATACCCATCAGGGTATGGGCAAAAGCATCGCGTTGATAACGATTTTTATGGTCTTTATATTTATCGTTAAGCTGATTTAATTTAATGTTTATACGTCTGCATTCAACTAGGGCATCATCATATTTTTCTAGCTTAATATAGTTTAAAGCCATAAAATAATTAACCATTATGGTTTCAAAATCTTCAGGGCGGTATGGTTTTACATTCGGATTTGAAATTAGGGTAAGCGCTTCGAGATAATAATTTTTAATATAATCTTCGATTAAATGTTCTGCCTTTGTAAAGTATAAATTACTTTCATTATAATTTTGTAAAATCCAGGAAACATATCCTCTGTTTAAGTAATATAATAGTTGATTTTTTCCCGTTGCTTCGTTTTTATTTTTTTCTAACCAATTATTAGCTTGTTGGAAATTCCCGGAAACAATATAATTTTGAAAATCAATAGTTTGAGTATAGTAGGTTGCACATCCTGTTAAGATTAATATAGAAATGAAGATAAAGTGCTTATATTTTGGTGAAAAAATCTTCATTTAGGTTTTGGTTGAAAGATAATGTTAACGGTTCATTTTAGTTTTTGATATATTTTTTAATTTTCTTTTCACCAATCCAAACAATTTCATTGGTTTCCAGGTGTGATAGTTCAAGGTTAATTTGATAATAAACTATTTTTTCCTTTTTGTAGGTATCAACAATGGAAGTAATCGTTCCTTGAAGCATATAGTCTGCTCCCAGCTCAAGTCCCCAGTTTTTTGCTGTTTCTGATGATGCAAAATTCTGTTGATCCATTCTTTCCTGTCTAAGAGCTTCTCTTTTGGCTCCTGCTTGTACTAATCTTGCTGAGGCATCTTGAATGATTGCTTTTTCGATATCTTTTATAAAAGTATTCGCATCAATATGTTCGTGGCTTTTATTTCTGATTAACCCAACAATTAATATGGGCCGTTTATTGGGATTTTTTGTTTTATAGAAATGAATCCACTGATCATGTAAAAGCTGATTAATCATTTCTTCAGCTACCATTCTGGAATCGGAATCATTCCATCGGCCACTTAAATCAGTCGTCTGCTCTGTTGAAATTCTTTGTACTTGTCTTTTTGGGGAACATCCAAAGAAGGTGAATACTAAAAATGTTACAATAACAATAGAGTATATTTTATGCATTCCATTAAATATTTTATTTAACAATATGTAATTGCTAGATCAAATTTCAGACCATAATAAATGATTACTGCTTAATTTTTTTTATTGTCTCAGCAATTTTCTTATTCGTTTCAGTACTCACAGGAACTAAGGGTAATCTTAAGTTGTTTTTAATAATACCCATATGGGCAAGAGCAGCTTTAACTCCGGCTGGATTTCCTTCAATAAATAAATAATCAATCAACTCTATTAACTTATAATGATTCTCCAGAGCTTCGGCAAAATTGTTACTTAAAGCTAGCTGTACCATCGTTGAAAATTCTTTAGGGAAAACATTCCCTACAACGGAGATTACACCCGAAGCACCTATCGACATTAAAGGAAGCGTAAGTGCATCTTCACCGGAAACAACAATAAAATCAGATGGTTTATTTTTAATAATTTCCATAGCTTGGGAAAAGTTTCCCGATGCTTCTTTTATAGCAACTATATTTTCAAAATCATGGGCTAAGCGTAAGGTTGTTTTGGCTTGGATATTCGAGCCTGTTCGTCCTGGCACATTGTATAAAATTACAGGCACAGGCGACACTTGCGTAATGGCTTTAAAATGCTGATAAAGCCCTTCCTGACTTGGTTTGTTATAATAAGGGGCAACAGATAAAATCGCATCAATTTGATTAAAATCTGTATTATGGATTTTATTTACGATTGATGATGTATAATTACCTCCCATACCCAAAACAATAGGGATACGATGGTTAATTTTTCGTTTTATAAAATTAACCAAATCATCTTTTTCTTTATTGGTTTGGGTTACTGACTCACCTGTAGTACCAAGTACCACAAGGTAGTTAATATTATTAGAAATTAAATGCTCAATTTGTTTCTCCAGGGCTTCGAAATCTATTTCCAAATTATCTTTAAATGGTGTAACAATGGCTACACCCGTTCCAACAAATTTATTATTCATAATTTTATTGATTTATGAGTGTTAAATAATGTTTTATTTGCTCAATAAGATATTCAATAGAATGATTTTTACCAATATCTATCATTAAATCCTGATATTGATATTTTTCAGATTGCCTGCCAATTTTAAACGATGAGTTAGACAATTGTCCAATATAATATAAAGGGAAATATTCTTTTAAGCTTAAATCAATTAAAATATCAAAATGTTGCTGCATAAATTGATGGATCACTTCGTTTTTTGGTTTATAGAACCAGTTAAGGTCCTTTTTGCAAAAGAAGTTAATTCCTTTACGCAATAATAAATTCTCAGGGATTTTTTTTTCAGGAACAAAACCCAGAGCAAAAACTTTTAAATTGTTGTTTGCTAAAAAGGACAGAAAATTTTTTACAATAGAAAATGATGCTTCGTCAGGGGAATTAAAAATAATACCTACAGTTTGGGCCGAATTAAAATTGTGTACTTTAACCTGACGATTATTTTTTCTTAAGTTTCTTTTAAGACTTAATTTTCCAATTAATTTTTTTATTTTATCTAAATAATTCACGCTACAAGTATATTAAAATTTATGGTATTCCTTA
>CAZWPU010000082.1:0-6940 GCA_964635605.1 uncultured Bacteroidales bacterium
ATATCTGAATGCCTATGAAAAACATCCGTTTTTAACCGATTGGAAATATTTTTGGGTTGCTGTTTGGAATATTATATTTAAAAATGCGCGAAGCGCATAGTTTTTAAGAACATTAAGTTGCATAACATTGTTTTAAGGGACAAAGCGAAAAGCGAATAAAAGGGTATAAATGAAAAAAATTGGATGTATATTATTGTTGCTTATTTCAAACCTGGCATTTGCTCAGGAAGTTTATTATCATCCTTCCAACCAATCGATTTACACGTTTTTAGATGAGTTTGCCAACCTTGGTGTTATTGACATCAATACCACCGTAAAACCATACTCACGAAATTTTATCGCTCAAAAGTTAAATGTTATCCGCGAAAGCGAATATCCTTTGAATAAAAGACAACAAGCTGAACTGGATTTTTATTTAAAAGATTTCAATAAAGAGCTTCAAGAAGATAAAAATTTCGATAAGCGATTTGATATTTTATATTACAAAGATTCCTTGTTTTCCTTTTCTGTAAATGCCATTCTGGGTGCTAAATATTTTATGAACGATAGTGGGCGTTTTTATCATCGGTGGAATGGAGCCGAGGCGCACGCGTATGTAGGCGATCATTTTGGTTTTTATGCCAGCTTACGCGATAATCACGAAAGTGAATTTTTAGTCAAAGAAGATTTCCTTACTCGCCGTATGGGAGCGAATTATAAGTATGTTGATGGTGGTGGCGATTATAGTGAAATGCGCGGTGGATTAACCTACAGCTGGGACTGGGGAAGTTTTAGCGTGGTAAAAGATCATTTTATATGGGGAAATAATTACCATGGAGCTAATATTTTTTCGGGCAGGACACCTTCTTTTGCACACTTAAAATTAAACCTAAAACCGGCAAAATGGTTCGAGTTTAACTGGGTGCATGGGTGGCTGGTATCCGAAGTAATCGATAGCGCCTCTTCGCTGACATTTACCAATGCCTATGGCACCGACCAAAGAGATATGATGTTCAATAAGTATTTGGCAGCCAACCTCTTTACGTTTAAACCGTTTGACCGATTTTATATTTCGGCGGGAAATTCGGTTATTTATAGTGCTAGCGGACCACAGTTGCAATATTTAATTCCTGTGATGTTTTATAAATCTGTGGATCATACCTATAATGCCACCGATAAATCGGGCAGAAATGTTGGGCAAAATTCACAAATGTTTTTTGACATCAGCTCACGAAATATCAAAAAAGTGCACCTGTCAGCAACACTGTTTATTGATGAGCTATCTACCAGCCGGATATTTAATGATACGGTATGGAATTTCTGGAGCCTAAAAACCAGTATGCGAATTTCCGATCTTATTCCCAATACTTTTATTACTGCCGAATATACGAAAACCATGCCTTTAACCTATAAGCATAATATACCAACTACTACCTTCGAAAGTAACGGATATAATCTTGGCCATTATTTAATGGATAATGCACAGGAAGTATATCTTGCATTGCAGGTAAAACCGGCAAAAACATTTTCGATAAAAGTAGCCTGGATGCTGGCACAAAAAGGGAAAGATTATGATGAGCAGGGAGGTTCCCGTTTAGGAAATCCCTTTATCGATGAGGTTGAGTGGGAAAATCAGTCTTTATCATTACAGGCTCGTTACCAGATTATAAACGACGGGTATCTTTTTATCCATTATCTTTACAGTAATATTACGGGTGAAGTGGATAAGTATACCCCATCGGTATATCACGGCAAAATGAGTACCATCTCTTTTGGTGCTAATTTTGGATTTTAAACTTATTGTGGTACTCCCAAAATGTCATTAATCCTACATTCTTCAATTTTCGCACAGACGACACAAAGGGTAAGCATGATAGGAGCACAAAGAACGCAGAAAATTATAAATTATTAACTATTCTGTGAATATTATCTTTTAATAGTTTATAACAAAAATTGATTAATAAAGCTAATTTTTAATCTGAGAGCTTTAGATAAGTTAATGTTTGGGCGTAATGAACTGGCGCAAGAGCTTTTAATGATTTGATTTCAATGATTACTTTATTTTCTACCAATAAATCAATTCTATATCCCACATCTTGTTTAATTCCTTTATAAATAAAAGGCATAGAAACTTGTTGCTTAACCTGTAATCCAAGTTTTTTTAAATCATGGGCTAGTGCATTTTCATAAGCTGACTCCAATAATCCCGGACCTATATTTTTATGAATTTTAATAGCGCATCCAATTATTTTATTTGAAATATCATTTTCTGTCATAAATTATATTTTTGCGATCTTAGCGATTTTTTGTAAACTTTGCGTGAAATAATGTTATATAAATAGATGCATATTTTATTTTTTGTAACGCAAATGAAAATGAATTTTAAGAATTTTTTTTGTTTGAGTGACAATAAGATGTAGAGATGGGAATCAGGTTGAATCAAGAAAATTTCATGAAGCATTCTAATATGTATTGGAATTTTTAACTTGGGAATCATCGAAGTTTGTATAAAGACAATAAAAGAAAATATAACCGCTAAGCAAATATCATTAAATCTTTTATTTAGAATATTGCATCTTTTTTTTATGTTATGAATGATCCGGTTTATTACATCTTCTTTTCGTTTGCTGCTTAAATGGTTGCTCTCAGTTATATACAGGTGGTCTGTGGTTTTCATCCCACAAAATTCAAAAACACCTTTGTCTTGGGTAATACTTAAATTTTGGAAACCTTCATTTTTTTAAGGTTTGTTCGTCCATTCCGGCTAAAGTAATTAAACGCATTTTTTTTCTTTTAATAATCCTTCAACACCCTTGTCGGTAACTTTAAAGGTAAAACCATTGGTAAACACTCGGTCGATATACCTTTTTAATATAGCAGGGAAAGCATTCCACCAGAGGGGATAAATAAACGTTAACTCATTGGCCCATGAAATATAGCTTTGCTCAACCAAAATGTCGGGGCAAACATTCCCTTCTTTTAAATTTTTAGTAGAAATAGGACAAAAAGCGTTTAGGATTATTCACGGGTTTTTGCATTTCTAACATGGGTTAAATTAGACCAACATCCTGCGGTTTTTTTCTATCCCGAAGATTTTTTTTTGGACGGTTTTGATTGAGAAAGTTTCTGCTTACAACAAATTTACTTTTTTATGCTCATCTATTGTTTTTACCGGTTCATCCGAAAACTTTTGCATACTTTTTGCAAAAGGAATTTCTTTAACAAAAATTAATACTCCGTTAACGCAGGGTACAAATTTTCTGTTAAAATTTGTTTTTTAATATAAACCCGGGAAACTTATAATATAATTTTTGTTTCCACCGTTTTTTCATTAATTTTGCCCTCAAATTTTGAAATTATGGATAAAGAACTGCAAAACATCCTTGAACGGGTAAGCGCATTGTATTCAAAATATGGTATAAAAAGTGTTACCATGGACGATGTTGCGCGGGAATTGGGTGTGTCTAAAAAAACACTTTATCAATATGTTGAAAATAAAAACGATTTAGTAGAAAAGGTAATGGATTACCTTTTATTTGAAAGGGGTTGCGAATTTTTAGAAATTTTTGAGAAAAATTATAACGCCATCGAAGAATTACTTGCGGTTGGAGTACAAATAATTAAATCGATAAAGGATCAAAATCCGGCAACGGAATACGATTTACAAAAATATTATCCCGTGCTGTTTAATAGATTACAAAAGGTACGTAAGGAAAGAATGTATAATGCTACCCTTAAAAATATTCAGAAAGGCAAACAAGAGGGGTTTTTCAGAAAAGAATTAAATGAAGAAATTATCGCTAAAATTCAAACCAGCCGGTTTTTAAATATAAATACTGGTGAGTTTTTTGATTTGGAAGAAATGCTTCGTCCGGAAAATATTTTGGAATTATTTATTTATCATATTCGAGGTATTGCCAACCAAAAAGGACTTGATGAGTTAGAAAAAACACTTAAAACAATTGATATACAGGAATTTTGGATATAAATGTTAAAAACGATTCAGATCATCATGAAAAACAGATTTTTTATTGTATTTACAGTTTTGATATTGGGTTTTTTCAGAGGCTGGGCGCAAGATAACAATACTACGCTGGAGTTATCGTTGCAGGATGCACAGGATTATGCCCTTCAAAATAATATAACCCTGCAAAACGCAGCACTGGATATTGAGGCGGCAAGAAAGAAAGTATGGGAAACCACAGCCATAGGATTGCCTCAGGTAAACGGGGGTTTTAATTACCAACATATTCCGGGCGACCTGCCAACTTTTGATATGGCGGATCCAATAACCGGTGAAACACAATCTATAGAATTAGGTGTAAAAAACAGCTCAACCTATTCGGTTACTTTGTCACAGCTTATTTTTAGCGGCGAATATATCGTAGGGTTGCAGGCATCGAAAACGTTTCTTAAAATTTCGCAATTAAGCCACGAAAAACAAAATATTGAAACAAAAAACGGGGTTATTACCAGTTATGTTTCTTTGTTAATTCTGGAACGAAATAAAGCCATTACCGACTCGTCATTACAAAACATTGAATCGCTGCTTTATGAAACGCAGCAACTTTATAAGCAGGGTTTTATGGAAGAAACAGATGTGGACCAGCTGCAGATCACGTATAATAGTTTGATAAATACACAAAAAACCATCGAAAGACAAATAGATATTTCGCGTAAACTTTTTAAAGTATTGTTAGGTACCGATTTAAATACCCGACTGATATTAACGGATAATTTAGACCAGTTGGAGGCATCGATGATTTATTCAGAAGCAAACATTCCGGCATTTGATCTTACAGAAAATATCGATTACCGGCTGGCCGAAAATCAGGAACGTGTTTCGGAACTGAGCTATAAACGGGAGAAAACAAAATATCTACCTACCATTTCGGCATTTTATACCTACCAGGATAAAACCAATAAGGCCTCTTTTGATTTTACCATCAATAATATTATTGGTGTTAATGTAGATGTTCCTCTCTTTTCAAGCTTCCAGAGAAATGCCATGGTCAAACAGGCAAAGCTTGAGCTAGAGAAAGCACAAAATAATAAAGCCCTTGCAGCAAAAAACCTTGTAATACAATCGCAACAAGCCAGGAATAGTTTTTTGGAGGCCAAAGAAAAATACGAACTTGCTCATCAGAACCTGGAGCTTTCTAAAAAGGTTTTTGAAAACACATCCAAAAAATATAAACAGGGAATGGCTTCCAGTATGGAGCTTACACAGGCAAATAACACCTACCTGCAAACCCAGTCGGAATATATCAATGCATTATTTGAACTATACAAAACAAAAATTGAACTGGATAAAATTTTAAACGAATTATAACCATGAAAAGGATATTAATTATTGCAGTAATAGCACTTTTGGCAGCTTGTAGCCAAAAAAAAGGCAACAAAACATTGGATGATTTACAATCAAAAAGAGATTCGTTACAAACCGTAAAATTTGATATCGAAAAACGGCTGAACACGATCGATGCTCAGATTGCAGCGTTGGACTCAACGGTTAATCCCGATGATAAAAAAATCATTAAAAAAATTGCCCAACAAAAAAACAGGATCGTTTCTGTGGAGGCAAAAATAAGTAAACTGGAAAACCATATGACTGCCCGCGAACAAAAAACACTGGTTCCGGTATCGGTGAAAGAAATAAAACCAAGATCATTTAATCACTATATTATTACGTATGGTGAGGTTAAAGCAAAAAAATATGCTTTGATTAGTCCCGAGATGAACGGCAGGATTGAAAAAATCCATGTTTCTGAAGGTGAGTATGTTGAAGAGGGACAATTGTTGGTTTCGTTAAATACCGAATCTATTGATAAACAAATAAACGGCATAAAAAGCAGTCTGGAGTTAGCCGTAAAAACATTCCAAAAGCTTGATACCCTTTGGAAGCAAAATATTGGTTCTGAAATAGATTATTTATCGGCTAAAAACAATAAAGAGTCACTTGAATCACAACTGGCATCGTTGAAGGCACAAAAGCGAATGTCTCAAATCAGCGCTCCGTTTAATGGGGTTGTGAATAAAATATTTCCAAAAGTAGGAGAATTAGCTTCACCGTCAATGCCTGTTATCGAATTTGTTAATTTAGGCAGGTTAACCATTAACGCGGATGTTAGCGAAACCTATATCGGAAAAATCAATAAAGGACAAATGGTAGAGCTTACATTTTCGGCCTTGCCCGAAATAAATATTAAAACACCTGTTAGAAGAGTTTCAAAAGTTATTAATTCGGCCAGCAGAACATTCGAAATTGAGATGGAAATTGATAATCCCGGAGAGAAAATAAAACCAAATATTGTTTCAACCATTAAGCTTAATGATTTTTCTTCGGATAATGCTTTTGTTGTTCCATCATTGGCTGTTAGAAAAGATGTTTCAGGCAAATATGTTTATACGGTCGAACAGCTGGACAACAAAAATATTGTGACTAAAAAATATGTTACAACAGGTTTGTCGTACGAAGAAAAAACAATGATTACCCAAGGATTACAAAAAGGAGAAAAAGTTGTGGTAAAAGGATATCACCTGGTTAGTTCGGGAGTAGAAATAAATCTTGTAGAACAAAAAGAAAAAGAATAAGCAATGACAATAAAAGAATTATCGGGCAAAGTCGTTAGGGAGTTTAAATTAACCACCCTGGCCTTACGAAATAAAAATACGGTATACCTTTTAACCCTCTTGTTGTTATTTTTTGGGGTATACTCGTACCAAAGTTTACCGAAGGAGTTATTTCCCGAAATTGTTTGGCCTCAAATTATGGTACAAACCGTTTATCCCGGGAATTCGCCCGCTGATATTGAAAATTTAATTACCCGGCCTTTAGAAAAAGAGCTGGAAAATGTTCGTGGATTAAAAGAGATTACCTCCATATCCTCGCAAGATGCATCCATTATATTTGTTGAGTTTAATACCGATGTTGATTTAGAAAATGCGCTGCGAAGGGTAA
>CAZWPU010000083.1:0-4661 GCA_964635605.1 uncultured Bacteroidales bacterium
CAAAACAATCCTGATTTAGCTCCCAAAAAAGAAAATTTGGATGTTCAGGTATATATTAACGACGAACCTGTACAAATAAATCTTATTCAGCAAGTAAAAGAATTTGCAGGCAAAGACACGTTGAATGCTTACCTAATCCATACAGATTTAGGCAAAAATATGAATAACGGTAAAACAAAAATCCGAATTGTATTAAAAGATAAAAATTATGGTGATATAGGAGAAGCCTATTATTTTTTTAATAATTAAAAAATAAGCGATGAAGGAATTTCCCATTAAATACTAAATTATAAGCAAATCTTCTCAAAAATTTTACACATACTTCTGATTACTTTTTGTAACAGCAGTATGCATTTAACATACAGTTCCACATAGAATTAAAATAATTCATCTAAAACTTTTTTTAGAAAGTTCCTTCATAAAAATTTATCAAGATATTATTTGTAATTTTTTTTACAGATACAAGATCCACTTTCAATTAATATAATTTAATTTCCAACTGTAAACTTCATCTTAAAGATTAACCATATATCACTACCTATAAATCTTTCCTATTTAATGATAATAAATTCGTAAAAAAAATTGCTTGTCACCAAAAAGTGACTTATATTTATCACCAAATAGTGATATAATATTTTTAATATGACAAAAAAGGAAATTAACCAACGAAATAAAAAAGAATCAAAACAGCGATTAATTGATGCTGTTGGCCACATTATAGTTAAAGAAGGCTTTAAAGGAATTGGAATAAATGCCATCTCAAAACAAGCAGGCTTAGATAAAGTATTAATATATCGGTACTTTGATAGTTTAGATGGCCTACTCCGAGCATTTGCGCGTCAGAAAGATTTTTATATTAACCTATCTGAAAACAAATTAAGTAAAATTGAAAGTGCTAAGAAAGAAGATATAAAAACCCTTATAACAGATGTTCTTATTGGACAATTCAGAGAACTTTTACACAATGCAGAACTACAGGAATTTATGTTATGGGAAATGCTTGAAAAAAATGAGTTAACCATAGCAATAGCAAAAGAAAGAGAAGAAAAAGGATTTTACCTAAGCAACAAGATTAAAGAAAAGATGGAGCTTAAAGAATCTGATTTAGATATAGATGCTATTGTTGCCGTGCTGGTTTCTGGTTTATATTACATCGCCCTCAGGTCGAGAACCATAGAAATCTTTAATGGTGTAGAATTAAACTCCAAAAAAGGATTGATTAGAATAGAGAAAGTAACAGAATCAATAATAAATAGCTTATTTACAATTAAATAATAATAGTAATGAAAACATTGGTAATAAACGGAAGTCCGAAAAAAAATGGAACAATCTCAATTCTATTAAAAAACATTGTTTCTGGAATACCACAACAAGAAAATATTGAATGGGTAAATGTTTATGATTTTAACATAAAACCTTGTGTAGGATGCATGAAATGCAGACAAGATGGAAAATGTTGCTTACCGAAGGATGACGGGCACACAATTGGCGAAAAAATAAAAAATGCTGATAACCTGATAATAGGTACACCAACCTATTGGGGAGATATGAGTTCACAACTAAAAGTTCTGTTGGAAAGAAATGTTCCTGTTTTTATAGGTAAAAATAAAAGAGGTTTACCTATTCCGATGCAAAAAGGGAAAAAAGCAATTATAGCAACATCGTGCACTACGCCTTATCCCTTTAACTTTATTCTTCCAGAAAGCCGGGGTGCAATTAATTCAGTTAAAAAAGTACTAAAATATGGAGGATATAAAATAACGGGAACAATTACAAAACCCGGTTCCAAGAGTAATCCGAAATTAAAACCAGGGATATTAAAAAAAGCACAAAAATCAGGTTCAAAATTACTGCAGAAAAAAAAATAAAATTTTGATTAATAAGTATTACTTCTTTCATTTTTCCGATTATATTCTTATTTTCACATCCATTTCAAACCTAAAGAAATCATGAAAAAAATATTATTTATTTTAAGTGCTATTTTATTAGTTGCAGGCTGTGCATCAAAACGTTATACAAAAAAAGCTACTAAATTTGAAGAAGCCGGATTATACGAAGATGCAGCCGAGTATTATTACCAGGCAGTAAAGAAAAAAGATTCGAATGTAGATGCCAAGTTGGGTTTACGAAAAACAGGACAAATAACACTGGATCGGAAACTGGCAGATTTTACCCAAGCATATAAGCAAACCGATTATAAAAAAGCAGTATACAACTACCTTGAAGCCGAAAAATACTATAATAAAGTAAAACAAGTAAAAGTTGACCTTAATTTTCCAGAATATTACAAAGAATATTACGAAGAAGCCAAAGGCGATTATCTAAATAAAAAATATGCCGATGGAGTAGATAAACTAAATCGCGAAGATTTTAGTGCAGCATTAACTGTATTAAAGGAAATAAGAGGTATTGACGCCAATTACAAAGATGTAAATGATTTATATATTACTGCAAAATATGAACCCATGTATCGTGATGCAAATCAATATCTTGAGAATGGAATGTACAGAAAAGCATATTACACTTTCGAAACGATCATTAATGGAGCAGGAAATTACAAACAAGCAGTAGCTTTAAAAAACGAAGCACAGAAAAAAGGAACTATAAACATACTAGTTTCTGATATATCATATGCATCATATAATTATAGAGGGGTATCCAATAAAATAACTTCGGAGATTAAAAGTGAATTGAGTCGTTTAAACAATCCATTCTTAAAAATTATTGAGCCTTCATCATTGGATGTAAATCTATACGAAAATGGACAAATGAACATGCAAGCTGCAAATCTAGCTGGCATTCAAGCCGTATTAACTGGAGTTGTTAATTCTTCCACAGCAATCAACGGAGGAACAAAAAAAGAAGAAAAAAAAGGATATATTAAAGAAGTGACTAAAACAAAAAATGCAGAAGGTGAAGAAATTGAAAAGGTAAAATATTATAAAACTAAGTATTTGGAATATAAACAAAGCAATAAAGCAACATTATCTATGAGCTTTAAGCTTATATCAACCGAAGATAATACCGTTTTGGCATCTGATGTAATTAATAAAACGAATACAGATAATATGCATTATGCCGAATATAAAGGCGATAAAAACAAACTAATACCAGGCTACTGGAGATATAAAGACAGGGCTAGTAAAGAAGATATTCAACACGATAATAAAAACGACATTAATAAATTACAAAACCTTTTAAAAGCAAATAAAAATATTAAATCGGCACAAGAATTGTTGAATGAACTCATTGATCAATCGGTAAAAAATGTAACAAATACTATTGATAAATATAATCCTGAAAAATGATGAAAAACTTTTTGGTTATTTTTTCAGTACTTATCTTAAGTTCTTGTGCAACGAAAAAACAAGTTGCTGAATTTGAAGCATTACCTGACTGGGTAAAACAAAAACCAATTGTTTCCGGTTATTATGTTGGTATTGCTTCGGTAAAAAAAGTTGGAACATCGGCACAATATATTACACAAGCACGCAGGCAGGCACTTGCCGATTTAGCCGAAAGCGTATCTTCTAATGTGAGTTCAACATCCGTATTACATGCTATCGAAACCAAATATGGTTTTTCAGAGACTTACAATCAAAAAATACAAATCAGTACGGATGATTACCTGGAAGGGTTTGAAGCGGTAGATTTTTATGAAAACGAAGACGCATACTGGGTATATTATAAAATTGATAAGCGTACTTATCATGAAATGAAAGAAAAAAAGAAAAAAGAAGCCATTGCTACCGCACTGGCAAAATACCAATCGGGAATGGAGGAAGAGCAAAAAAACAAACCCAAAGAAGCCATCTCCTTCTACCTGCAAGGATTACAAGCCATAAAACAATACTTAAACGAAGAAAATCCTGCTACCTACAATAATCTGGATATTGATATTGGGAATGAACTTTTTTCTTCCATTAATGGAATACTAAATAACCTAAAAATTAAGTCCAAAAAGAATTCTGTAACTGTAAAGCGAAGAGAAAGTTTTAAGCATAATCTTGATTTTTTAATAACCTTTCATGGAAATCCTGTTCAAGGAATTCCCGTTACATTTTTATACACAGGTGGTTATTTAAAAAAAGACCATCAAAACTCAGATGCTAATGGAATTGTTCAGTTAGAACCTGAGCCTGTTTATTCAAAAAACGAAAAAGAACAAATTACAGCATCTATTGATTTAAAAGAACTGGCTCAACAATCGGTTGATGATCTTTTTATACGCGGACTCATCCAAAAACATTATATCAAACCTGCTATAGTGGATATCATTATAAAAGCTCCATCCATTGCAATTAATATGGATAAAAACAGTTGTACAGAAAAAAAGTGCACCAAAATTACCAGCACGTTTAATGAAAATATACGCCAGTTTGGATTTATAGGCGAATCAAAAAATAATGCTGATTATCTTTTAAAATTTAGTTTTGGCTACAGACAAGGAGAGCGTGCCGGAGGATTAATTGCGGTTTATATTTCGGGCGAATTAATCATCGAAGATAAATCAGGAAAAATAACCTGGACAAAACAAACAGAAAGTATTAAAGGTGTTGGTTATAGCATTGAAGAAGCAAAAAATAAAGCTTTCGATGAATTTTTAACTTCGTTAAACAGGAAATATTTTAAACAAGCCTTAGATGCTATAAAATAAAAAA
>CAZWPU010000083.1:4761-6902 GCA_964635605.1 uncultured Bacteroidales bacterium
ACTTCGTTAAACAGGAAATATTTTAAACAAGCCTTAGATGCTATAAAATAAAAAAAACTTAATCTCCAATTCCGAAGGTCGACTTAAAACTTGTGAGAGTGATTTGACTAAAATTAATCTATCAAAATTAAAATAATATTTATCCATTTATATAATCCTATCACCCATTCGTTTATTAATCGTGGATTGCTTCTATCGATATAAGTTTACTTTATAATAATAGGAATGAGTAAACGCTATGGCTTCATTTTTTCACACAACTTTTAAACCAATGGAGCAAAATCAATTCTAAGAAGTAACTATTCAAAATCATTCATTATGAAAAAAACATTATTTATAGCTTTATTTCTAACCTTTGGATCATTCTTTAATTTTTTATATGCACAAGAAGATCCTGTTATTCAAAAAATTATTAACATAGGGAAAACCGATAATCAAACCATGCAACATCTAGATATACTAAGCAACCGATTTGGAGGACGGTTAGTCGGTTCGGATGCTTATGAAAATGCTGCCCAATGGGCTGCACATAAATTTGAAGAGTGGGGCATGGAAGTGATTATGGTCGAAGCCGGAGAAGTTCCGGTTGGTTTTAACCGAGGTCCCTGGTTTGGACGCTTAATTGGAGAAAATGGAATAAACCTGCATTTTGCTACACCGTCGTATACCTCTGGAACAAAAGGGGTACAACGCGGGCATGTGGTTCTGGAACCTAAAACTCAAGCTCAATTCGACCAGATGAAACATCGCTTAAAAGGTGCCTGGGTCTTAATTACCGGAAAAAATGAAGGATGGCCTGTAGATATCTCTAAAAGTGCTGATGCAAAGCGAAAAGAGATTATCAAAGAAAATGAAGAAATTGAAAAGAAAAATCGGGATATAAGAAGATATAACTGGGAAAATAGAAAATCGGGTGAACAAAAAGAATTACTTCCCTATAATAATGAACCAGCCTTATTTTATAAAGAGATGATTGAAGCAGGGATTCTCGGAATCATCCAATCATCTCCAGTTCCTATTCGAGTTTTATATGACCGTAAAAACATTGACAGCCTTACCTTTGAAACACTGCCTACGGTCCCTGACATCAAGCTGGACGAACATCAATATAAAATTATTAAACAAATGGCTAAAGAACGCCGATATTTCCAGTTAGAATTTGATATTCGTAATCATTTTAAAATGGGCCCGATAAAATATCACACGGTAATCGGTGTTATTCCCGGAACACAATATCCCGAAGAATATGTAATTATGGGCGGACACCTCGATGCTTATGATGTGGCTACAGGTGGTGTTGATAATGGATCGGGAGTATCTCCTGCCATGGAAGCTGCCAGACTAATTATGGAAGCTGGAGGAAAACCTAAACGAACAATCCTGGTTTGTTTATGGGCTGCCGAAGAATTTGGCTTATTGGGATCGAAATATTGGGTAAAAAATAATAAAGATAAACTGGACAATATATCAAATATGTTTAACCGGGATGGAGGCCCGACAGTTCCAACGAGCATAAGTGTAACAGAGGCTATGTGGGACGATTTTGAAAAAATATGTGCTCCGTTAAATGATATTAACCCCGATTTCCCCTTTACATTGAAAAAAAGAGAACCCAGACAAAGGCCAAAAGAACCATGGGGTACCGATAGCGGACCATTTGCAGTTGAAGGTGTGCCTACAATTGGTTTTGGAACCGAAGATATTAAAGGATATAATTTCGATTATGGCGAAATCTGGCATACCGAACGCGATCTATACAACAAAAGTATCGCTGAATACCAAAAACATACTTCTATTGTAACCGCTATTGTGGTTTATGGTGTAGCGAACCTCGACCACTTATTATCGCGCGAAGGATATTACATCGAAGCACAAGAGAAAAACAAAAAAAGGAAAAAGAGATAATAACCAACCTGTAAAAGGCCTGTAGAATAAAGGCCTTTTATATTTTCATTAAGATAATCCTAATATTTCTAATCAGACAAAAAAAATCAAAACTATGAGATTTAAACTTTTTTTTACCCTTGCTTTAACATTCTTATTTACCAGTTTGCTAGGGCAAAATGAATCCATTACAGAAGCAAACTACAGATTAGCCGAACAATTTTCGCCTACAAAAATTAAAAGAATGGTTTTTAGCA
>CAZWPU010000084.1:0-6861 GCA_964635605.1 uncultured Bacteroidales bacterium
CAGAGGTTGATTATGAGAAAATAAGTAAGAAGGAGTTTCTTGAACAACCATTTGGTTTTACAGAAGATATTAAAAGCTTCTCGGAAAACGAATCTTCCAAATTCATGACCCAAAAATTATTACGAAAGAATAAACACTATCCTGAAAAAACAGATACTATTTATCAATTTAGGTACAGGAAGTCGGAGATATTTTTTTACAAAACGCATTTGGGTCAGGAATTCTTACTTGCCGGGAAAATTTTAAATAAACAAATTGTCTTAACAAATGATATAAAAGTAGGACTATCAAAGGAAGATTTTCAAAACCGATTTTCAAATCAATTAAATATGGATTCTGATACCCTTGAGATGATTGGTGAGGGAACAAAGTATACTTTTATTTTTGAAAATGATAAGTTGCACCGAATTAATATTGACAACTATTTTGATTAGGTATAATTAACTAAATTCGGCAATCACTGTTTGTGAGCCCTGGGTTTTATCGCCAAGATTAACTTTTACTTTTGCATCGAGCGGTAGAAAAACATCTAAACGGGAGCCAAAACGGATAAATCCCAGTTCGGCATTTTGTTTTACTTTTAAATCTTTTTGGGCATAGGATATAATTCGACGTGCAACGATTCCTGCAATTTGTCGTACTAAAATCTGACGTTTTTTATCATCTTCAATAACAACTGATGTTCGTTCATTTTCAGTGGATGACTTCGGCAAACGGGCTACATAATATTTGCCGGGATGGTATTTAAAATATTTGATGATCCCTCCAATAGGAAACCAGTTAATATGAATATCCCATATCGACATAAAAATAGAAACCTGAATACGTTGGTCTTTAAAATATTCACCTTCATTTGTTTGTTCAACAGCTACAACTTCTCCGTCAGCCGGAGCGAATATTTTATTATCATTAACAATTATTTTACGGCGAGGACTTCTGAAAAAGAATCCTACAAAACTATAAAATAAAACAGTTATAATAACTGTGATCCAGTTATAAATTGTGTTACCTCCAATCAGGTAGTATACTCCCAGATTAATCCCTATTAAAACAATAAAGAGTATAACAAGTATAGAAATACCTTCTTTATGAATTTTCATCGGATAATGTTTTGATACAAATTTAAGAATTTTAATAAATTAATTGAAGAAAAACATAAAATACAGGTAAAGAAAATAAAATAGCATCGAAACGGTCTAACATGCCGCCATGTCCGGGTAGCATACTTCCGGAGTCTTTTTTATCGTGACTGCGTTTAAATGAGGATTCAACCAAATCACCATAGGTTCCAACAATTGAAACTATAATAGCTGTTATTGTCCATTGCATAAGATTTAATTCAGGAAAAATCAAAGAGATAGGATAGGATACAATGGTTGCAAAAATTAAACCGCCTATAAATCCTTCCCATGATTTTTTGGGGGAAATACGCTCGAACAACCGATGTTTTCCAAATGATATTCCAAAAATATATGCAAAAGTATCAAAAGTCCATGTGAGAATAAAAAAACCTAAAAGGAGCCTCCAATGGTAATTCCCATTTTCAAAAACTATGTAATTGGTTAATGATAAGGGTAATGCAATGTAGATAATCCCAAGTAATGTAAATCCTACATCAGCCAGTATCTTTTCTGATCTACGATATAGTTCAAAAATAAAGATTCCTCCGGCAAGTATAATTAAAGGAAGAAATACTTTTGTTCCGATATTTTGGTTAACATAAAAGTAGTTAGCTGCAAAAGTTATAGCCCCTATAATAATCCCGTATAATTTCTGAGGCTTATAGTTTTCTTTTTTGGCTAATGAATAAAATTCATACATCGAACAGATAATAATTAGTTCGAATAATATGAAAAAGCTAATTTTATGAAAAGCAATAGCACCAATTACAAGTGTTAAAAAAAAAATTCCTGTAATGGTGCGTTGTAATAAGTTATTCAAGGTGCTTGGGATTTATCCGGTTATTCATTCTTATTTTTATCCTCATCGTCTCCTTCTGCTGATTGATCTTTTTTGTTCTTGTCTTCTTCTTTTTCTTCTTTCTGATCTTTATCTTGTTGTTCGTCGTCGTCTAATTCTTTTAATAACTCTTTCTTTTTTTCTTTTCGTTTTTCAGCCAGTTCTTCTCTCTTTTCCTGAGCTGATTTCCATGGCCTTTTCCCAAATATTTTTTCCAGATCTTCGGTAAAAATAACTTCTTTTTCAAGCAGCTGTTCGGCAAGTTGGGTTAATCCCTTTTTATGTTTTTTCAGAATTTCATATGCCCTAACATAAGCTTCTTCAATTAAATCTTTAACTTCCTGGTCAATTAACTCAGCTGTTTTTTCACTATATGGTTTGGTAAACGACATCTCGCTTTGCCCTGTAGAATCGTAAAAACTAACATGGCCTACTTTTTTGCTCATGCCAAAATAGGCTATCATTGCATAGGCTTGTTTGGTAATTTTTTCCAGATCGTTCATTGCCCCGGTTGATACTTTTCCAAACATTAATTCTTCAGAAACACGGCCACCTAATGCGGCACACATTTCATCAATTAGTTGATCGCGGGTAGTAATTTGTCTTTCTTCGGGTAAATACCATGCAGCACCTAAAGCACGGCCGCGTGGAATAATGGTAACTTTTACCAGCGGACTTGCATGTTCAAGCAGCCAACTTACCGTGGCATGTCCAGCTTCGTGAAAAGCAATGGTTTTTTTTTCTTCTTTAGAAATAATTTTGCTTTTACGTTCCAGCCCGCCAACAATACGGTCTACGGCATCAAGAAAATCCTGCCGTTCAACTACTTTTTTACTTTTTCGTGCAGCAATTAATGCCGATTCATTACAAACATTGGCAATATCGGCACCGGAAAATCCCGGAGTTTGTTTCGCCAAAAAGTCAACATCTAAATTGGTTTCTAATTTAATTGGTTGTAGATGTACTTTAAAAATTTCTTTTCGCTCATTAATATCCGGCAACTCAAGATGAACCTGTCGGTCGAAACGGCCTGCACGTAGTAAAGCCCGGTCAAGAATATCGGCACGGTTGGTAGCGGCCATAATTATTACACCCACATTATTTCCAAAACCGTCCATTTCGGTTAGGAGCTGGTTCAAGGTATTTTCGCGTTCGTCATTTGAACCAAAATTTGAATTTTTTCCACGAGCCCGGCCTATGGCATCAATCTCATCAATAAAGATAATACATGGTGCTTTTTCTTTGGCTTGTTTAAAAAGGTCGCGAACCCTCGAAGCTCCAACTCCTACAAACATTTCAACAAAATCGGATCCCGACATGGAAAAGAACGGAACATTTGCTTCGCCCGCAACTGCTTTTGCAAGCAATGTTTTTCCGGTTCCGGGAGGTCCTACTAGTAATACTCCTTTAGGAATTTTACCTCCTAAATCGGTATATTTTTTTGGTTTCTTCAAGAAGTCAACAATCTCGCGTACTTCAACTTTCGCTTCTTCCAGTCCGGCAACATCTTTAAAATCAATTTTGATGTTGCTTTCTTTATCAAAGAGTTGAGCTTTTGATTTTCCTACACTAAAAATATTTCCACCAGCACCACCAGGGCCTCCGCCTTTAGACATTCTGCGGAAAATGAAAATCCAAATAGCCAGAATAATGAAAATAGGCAATAACCAGCCAATAATGTCGCGAAAATAGTTGGGCTGTGTTTTGTAGCTCACTTCAATATATTGACCATCCATGTATTTATCTTGTGCTTCTCTTAACCATCGCTCAAAGTATTCGATAGATCCAATGGTAAAGAAAAAATGTGGGCCATCTTGCGATACGCTGGAAAAGCTATTGTCAAATAAATCTTTATATCGCGCATCATTCAGACGGTCTTTTTTAATATAGAT
This sequence comes from uncultured Bacteroidales bacterium, assembly GCA_964635605.1. Classification (GTDB taxonomy): domain Bacteria; phylum Bacteroidota; class Bacteroidia; order Bacteroidales; family UBA12077; genus UBA12077. The sequence continues at coordinate 3,852 of CAZWPU010000084.1, forward strand.
ATTTGCCTTCTCTTTATTGATTACCTCAATTTTTTCTACATCTCCGTTCTTGAGCATATCGCGCTCAAATTCCTGCATGGAAATTTCTTTAGGTCCGGGAGAGAAACTAAATAGTTGTAGCCCAATTAAAGTTAAAGCAATCAAACCATAAACCCAATAGATGTTAAATTTAGGTTTTCCGCCTTTATTATTGGTGTTTTTTGAATTGCTATTGTTTTTATTTTGATTGTTATTGTTTAACGATCCGTTATTATCTGTCATTCTTTTTATTCTCCTTTAAAATTATTTTACAACATCTTCGTAATGGGTAAGCTTTGCATCTGCCCATAAATCTTCCAGTTTATAAAAATTTCGATATTCATGCTGAAAAATATGAACAATTACATCGGCGTAATCGAGCAGTACCCATGTGGCGTTTTCAAGGCCTTCTTTATGCCAGGCTTTTAATCCCAGTGTTTCTCTAACATTTTCTTCTACAGCGTCTGCCAGTGCTTCTACCTGGGTGTTAGAATCTCCATGACAGACAATAAAATTGTTACAAAATGTATTTTCAATATTGGTTAGGTCTAAACTTACAGGGTCTTTCCCTTTTTTCTTATGTATCCCTTCAATTATTGCATCTATTAACTCTTCCGTACTATAATCTTTTGTTTGTTTATTTATCATTAAAATTTAATTTTTGACAAAGGTAATGATTTTACATTATATTTTTAAAACTCTGTTTGTGTTTAAGTTATTGTTTGTTCAGTTTATCAAAAACCATTCCTTTTAAAACAAAAAGAGTATGATTTTGTTTGGTGCGTAAAAATGGCATTTTTTTACTAAGTAAAAATCATTTTATATAAGAATTTGTCAGTTTTTTTACCATATTGTCATTGTTTTGTAATTTCGTTCTACTTTTATAAAAATTTTTGGAATGAACCCCTGGGATAAAATTGTAACATTACCTTCGATCGATTCAACAAATTCTTATGCTGCTCAATTATTATTGCAATCGAAAAATATTAAGGAGGGAACTATCGCTTATACTTATGATCAAAAGGCAGGACGAGGATTAGGACAAAATACGTGGGAGAGTGAGAAAGGGAAAAATCTTACTTTTAGCATCATTTTACTTCCTTACTTTTTACCCATTCAGCATCACTACATGCTTTCGAAAGTTATTTCATTGGGACTTTTTGAATATGCCTCATCAAAATTGACTGATATAAAAATTAAGTGGCCTAATGATATCTATTATAAAGATAAAAAATTGGCCGGAATACTTATTGAAAATAGTATAAAAGGCTCAACGATAAATTATTCTGTTGCTGGTATTGGATTGAATCTAAATCAAGAACAATTTTTTAGCAATGCCCCTAATCCGGTTTCTTTAAAACAAATAACTGGGAAAAATTATTCTATTGAAGAAGAGTTGGTATCTGTAAGGCAACATATTAAAAAATATTACCAGAAATTACAATCCGGATTCATGAGTGAAATTAACCATCAATATATTGAAAGCTTGTATCGTTTTAATAAATTTTACAATTTCCGCTGGAATAACCGAATTTTTTATGCCAAAATAACCGGAGTTAACGAGTACGGGCATTTGCAAATTTTAACCTCCGAGAATGAGACGAAAGAATTTGAATTTAAAGAAATTGAATTTTTAATTTAACCAACAGATTATTCTTCTTTTACTTTTTCGTTAAAAAAAATAACCATATGGTCAACCAGCGAATCGATTCCTTTTTGCAAGTGTTTTTCCACCATCATCTTCATCATGGGATTGAGTTGGGCATCAATTGTTAAACGAATAGCGGTTGTGTTTTCTTCCTGCTCAATAGGTTTAAGTTGAATCCAAAAACTAAATCCAAAAGGAGCTTTCCCGTCGCTGGTTATTTTAATTAATTTATTAGGTTCTTTTTCAATGGTTTTGAGTCCTGCCTGGCCAATTCCTTCAATCTTGAATTTACACCGATCTTCGGTTGCTTCAAAATTTGATATTTTATCTTCAGGAATTATGCTTTCTAAATTTCTGAAATCAGATAAAAAATCAAAGATTAACTGATCCTGTTTATTTATTTTTCCAATTTTGCTGTTATACTTGCTCATTTCTTAAATTTTTAATTACCATAGTTTTATTTACTCCACACTTCAGGATTCTCTCTCCACTGGTTTAATGTTTCCAAATCAGATTCTTTGATATATCCTGTTTGTAATGCAAATTGTATTAGTTGATTGTAATTTGATAATGTCTTTAATGGAACATTTGCATTTTTAAAATTGTCTTCGGCTATTTTAAAACCATAGGTAAAAATAGCCACCATTCCGATTACTTCAATATTTTGGTTACGAAGTGCCTCAACCGCTTTAAGGCTACTTTTGCCGGTTGAAACCAGGTCCTCGATTACAACTACTTTTTTTCCTTCCGGAATTTTTCCTTCAATTTGGTTCCCCAGGCCATGCTCTTTAGGTTTTGGCCGAACATACACAAAAGGGAGGTTTAAGGCATCGGCTACCAAGGTTCCAATGGCAATAGCTCCGGTTGCTACCCCGGCAATAAAATCGGGTTTGCCAAATTTTTCGGTAACCACCTGTGCAAAACTTTCCTTAATGAAATCTCTAATTTCTGGATATGATAGGGTTTTTCGGTTGTCACAGTAAATAGGAGATTTCCAACCCGAAGCCCAGGTAAACGGATTTGCAGGTTGTAACTTTATTGCCTTAATTTGCAATAACGATTGTGCAATTTTTTGTTCTAAATGTTCCATACCACAAATGTATAAAGTTTTTTATAATCAAAGAGTCGTTTTTTTTGTTGACGATGCTAACTATCTGGAAGAAAATACAAAAAGCATAAAATGTTTTTTTGAAAATAAATCACGACTTAAGGACGTGTTGGATAGATTTAGTAATAATGAGAATATTCAAGCGCTTTATATTATTCATCCTGATATAGATTGTGTTTTCAGTCAGTTTATGTCGTTTTTTACTATTGTTGAAGCAGCCGGAGGACTGGTAAAAA
>CAZWPU010000085.1:0-6860 GCA_964635605.1 uncultured Bacteroidales bacterium
AGAAACTGATCCGCAAGCTCAATGGCTTTATCTAAATAACCTCCTCCATTTCCTCTAAGATCGAGGATAATAGAATTTGCTCCCTGTTTTTTTAAGGCAGTTAATTTTTCTTTAAATTCATCAACGGTTGTCATGGCAAACCGATTGATTTTAATATATGCAATCTCTTGATCTACTAAATATGCAGCATCAACACTGTAAATAGGTATTTTGTCGCGAATAATCGTAAAATATAAAATCTCTCGAACACCTTTACGCTTAACACCAACATTTACTTTAGTTCCTTTTTCACCCAGTAAACGATCACGTACACCTGTGGTTGAAATATCAACACCGGCTACATTTTCGCCATCAATTTCAACAATTCGATCGCCTGCCCGTATCCCCACCTTCTCCGATGGGCCTCCTGAAATTGGAGAAATCACATAGATAGTATCTTCTAAAATATTGAACTGAATGCCAATTCCTTCAAAATTTCCTTCTAAAGGTTCATTCATTTCTTTCACCTCGTCTGCTGGAATATAAACAGAGTGTGGGTCAAGATCTTTTAAAATATCAACTATTGCATCCTCAACTATTTTTTCCGAATTAACAGAATCAACATAATACGAAGATATATAACCCAAAGCCCGGCTAAACTTAAAAATATCTTCGGTTAAATATTGTGAAAATAGCTGAAAGGGTAAAACAATTAAAAATAGAGTGATATATATATAAATATGTTTTTTCATCATTTCAAAATTTTAAGATTATCTTAAAGTCTAACAAATATTATACAAAATTATTTTCTGGGTCTTAAATTAAAAGGGATCTTTATTACATCCGATAAATCTTCACCATCTTCAAAAATCTGATCATAAACATCTTCATAATACCAATCGACGGTTATTTTTGCTTTTTTATAATATAATTTTTTAAAATAATCTAAAATTTGAAGAATATATTTAGAAGAAGCCGAATTCATGTAATCAAGATCAAACAATAAATTAAAATGAAAATCTTCAAGTTTTTCGTTATGTAAAATATTGTTTACATACCTTCCTATTTTAAAAATAATCAATTCATAAAATGCAACTACATCCTCAGGACGAGATGTTCCAATTAATTCAAACTTTCGATTATTTATATCAAAATTAATTTTAGGAGTAAATTCAGTTGATTCAATATAAAGGTTTTCCATTTACTATGAAGTCTTTTTATTTCTTATTAATCAATATTTCAAGCGTGTAATATAAGAATTTATTGTCAATTTCTTGAAATGAATATTTAAATTTATTTCGAACCACTTTAGCAATTCGTATTAGCCCAATACCGGGTGATTGCTTAACACTATAAATTTCGTCTTTTAAAATATCTTTATACCATTTTCGCAATCCCGATAAACCAAGACAATAAATTTTTTCCAGATGTTCTTTCAATTCATTTACATCTTCATATTTAATAGGGTTTGATGCAATTAATCGATAAAACTTATCTTCATCAATGATTTTAAATACAGGAAAAAAATCAGCATGATCAAATGATATAATTTTATTTGAGGTATACCTATAATTATTTTCAAGCATTTCAACCATTACAATCTGCATTTTATTAAAAACTGAAATATCTAATGCTTCTGATTGTTCTAGTAACTCATTAAGTAATTTGTTTACAATGGTATAGTTAAAAAAACCTTTGTAATATAATATGCATTTATTTTTATTCATCCCTTAATACAAGAGTAAAAAATTTAAGTTATTCCCACTCAATGGTTGCTGGTGGTTTTGAGCTTATATCATAAACAACTCGGTTTATCCCTTTTACATTATTAATAATTTTGTTAGATATATCGCTTAAAAAATCATAGGGCAAATGCGACCAGTCGGCAGTCATCCCATCGGTTGAATATACAGCACGTAATGCAACAGCATTTTCGTAGGTTCTTTCGTCGCCCATAACGCCTACCGATTGAACAGGAAGCAAAATTGCACCTGCTTGCCACACTTTATCGTACAAATCGTATTTTTTTAACCCTTCAATATAAAGATCGTCAACCTCTTGTAATATGTGAACTTTTTCGGGGGTGATATCTCCCAGTATTCGTATTGCCAAACCGGGGCCTGGAAATGGATGGCGGCTAATCAGCTCTTTTTTAATACCCAACGAAGCTCCTACCCGTCTTACTTCATCTTTAAACAATAACTTTAAAGGTTCTACAACTTTTAAATGCATTTTTTCAGGTAATCCACCTACGTTATGATGTGATTTAATGGTAACTGAAGGGCCGTTAACAGAAACCGATTCAATTACATCGGGATAAATAGTTCCCTGAGCTAACCATTTAACATCTTTAATTTTATGTGCTTCCTGATCGAAAATCTCAATAAAAACACGACCAATAATTTTCCGTTTCCCCTCAGGATCTGCAACACCTTTTAACTGGCTTAAAAATTGCTCTTTAGCATCAATACCTACCACATTCAATCCCATATCTTTATATGATTCAATCACTTTCTCGAATTCGTTTTTCCTCAATAATCCATTATCGACAAATATACAAGTGAGATTTTTGCCAATGGCTTTATGTAAAAGAACAGCGGCTACTGAAGAATCTACACCACCGGATAATCCCAAGACAACTTTATCGTTGCCCAATTTCTCTTTTAACTCCTTAATGGTATCGTCAGCAAAAACGGATGGTGTCCAGTCTTGTTTACAGCCACAAATATCAACTAAAAAATTATCTAATAATTGCTTGCCTTGTGTTGTATGATACACCTCAGGATGAAACTGAATCCCATAGGTTTCTTCGTTCATAATTTTAAATCCTCCAAAACGTACATCACTGGTGCTGGTGATCACCTGAAAGTTGTCAGGTATTTGTGTAATTGTATCTCCATGCGACATCCAAACCTGGGTATTGGTTTCCAGTCCTTTCATTAATTGGTTTTCTGTATCAATATGACTCAATCGTGCACGGCCATATTCCCTATGTTTTGAAGGCATTACTTCACCTCCATAATTTTGAGCCAAAAACTGAGCTCCATAGCAAACGCCAAGTAGTGGTAGCTTTCCCTTTATTTCGGACAAATTGGGGATGGGGGCATTTTTATCGCGGACAGAAAAAGGGCTACCAGATAAAATAACACCTTTAAAAGATGAATCAAGTGTTGGAATTTTGCTAAAAGGATGAATTTCGCAGTAAACATTAAGTTCTCTTACTCTTCGGGCAATTAACTGAGTATATTGTGAGCCAAAATCGAGGATTAAAATTTTTTCGTGCATCTTTTATATTTTTTCAGGCAGTAAACAAAATCTTTACAAAGATAATATTAATGTATAAAAAAAATCCCGAAACCGGGACTTAAATAAATGGACTTATTTAAACTTTTTTAGGATATCCTTTACCGCATCCTTATGAATGGTAAATCCCATCATCTTTAGTTTTACATAATCTTCGTGGAAAAAATAATATCCAAATTCAGGAACATTTTTATCATTATTTCTTGAGCCACTACTTGAATCTTTTATCAGATACCAATCTTTTCCATCTTTTTCAAGATATCCTACAAGATGCATTCCATGGTCATCGGTAGTTGTTCTATTGGAAAAACGGAATTGCCGGGCATTTTCATCAATAAATTCTGAGGGAATATCATAAGTAGGAACCAGTGCACATTGGGTTTCCCTTGAAAATCCCGATTCGGATACATCGCCACCAATACTCACGGTATATCCATCTCTAATTGATTTTTTAACAATATCCATAAACACATCCAGTGGGATATTGTAATATTCATTGCTATGCCACCAATTATCAGGAACCTTATATTCTACTTGTTCCCAATATGGTTCTTGCTTATACGATAATATCTCTACATAATCATCTGGATTAATTTTTAAATATTCATTAAGATAAGATTTGGGAGTATATTTTTTATCTTCAACCATAAATTCTGAAGGTGGCTCACCAATATGATGATTCATAATTTTCTTTACTGTTTCAAGCACAACTTCTTCATTCCACGCATTATTTTTTTTTATGGAATTTAAATATCCCATCATTTCATGATACATTGCATTATGCGAATGATATTTTCTTCCGTGCAATAAGCCTGTATACACTTCTTGTGGCATTGCTCCATAATCCTTAAATATACGTGTAACAGCATTTGCTTCTGAGCCATGATCAAACAAAGAATGTCCACGCTCGAGAACAAATCGTCTCGCTTTTTCAACATATTCATTGTAAACAATAAATATCTCCGACAACTTGACTTTCTTTTGGGTTAATCTAAAAATTTCTGATTCGTACATCGAAATAGTTGAATATGCCCAGCAGGATCCAGCATTTCCCTGCGATATTACAGAATTTGCCCATTCACGCTTATAAAGATCAACATTATTGGGTAAATCCATCCCAGATTGATCCATCATAAACTTCAAATCTTTTTCTACTGGTTGCAATCTTTTTTCAACTGCAGTAACATCTTTCAAAATAAAATTTTGATAAAACCCAGGTTCGTACTCAACAAAAATAGCTTTGTCTTTTTTCTGTCCCATCAACGAAGCAGAAAAAAACATAACGGTTAAAACAAGAATTATTTTTTTCATGATTGTAAAATTTTAAAAATTATTTTATAAACATAACACTTTCTATGATTCTCTTTCTAATTTAACCACATACTTTTCTCCATCCTCAGCCGAAAATACCGGATTAAATACCTTCCTTGCCTCTTCAACTAAGGGTGTAACATCTTTATACCTGGCCGAAAAATGTCCAATGATTAATTTCCCAACATTCGCTTTCTGAGCAATGGTAGCTGCTTGCTTTGCTGTTGAATGGAAAGTTTTTTTAGCCTGACGGCTCAATTGTTCATTGAATGTAGCTTCATGAAAAAGTAAATCTACATTTTGTATTATAGAAATTATTTTTCCCGAATAAGCTGTATCGGTACAATAGGCATAAGAACGTTGTTTGTAAGGTGGTAAGGTTAATTCAGCATTAGGAATAATCTGTTTTTCAGACAATTCAAAGTCAGCTCCCGCTTTAATATTTTGTCTTTCTCTTATTGGAATTTCGTATTGTTGAACTACATTTTTTCGTAAATTTCTTAGGTGCGGCTTTTCTTTAAACAGAAAACCACAGGTTGGAATTCTGTGTTTTAAAGGAATTGTTTCCACCGTAATTTTTTTATCTTCATAAATAATCTCATTTTTTTTAGGATGTAAATGATGATATACAATAGTGAAAGGGAGTGTTCGCTCAAAATAAACGATATGGTTTTCTAAAATAGACTCCAGCTCTTTATGCGCGTAAATATGCAAATCAGTTTGCCGGTTTAACAAACTAAAAGTTGAAATCAATCCAAACAAACCAAATATATGATCCCCATGCAGGTGACTAATAAATATATGATTTATCTTCCCGAACCTAATTTTATTCTTTCGAATCTGGAGTTGCGTGCCTTCACCGCAATCAATTAAAAAAAACCGCTCATGCGCATTAAGCACATGAGCGGTTAAGTTTCTTTTCGAAGTTGGAACAGCAGAGCTGCTTCCGAGAATTGTTAATTCAAAGGTCACATCTACTTATTTTTTATTGTTTCGTTCTTCCTCTTCTGCCTTAACAATATCTACTGCTTCTTCATTTGAATAAGCAATATTTAGCACTGTATCCAACTGCGATATGGTTATTAATCTGTCTACAGCATCATTTAATCCTGTAAGTACAAATGTTCCATTAACATTTTTACAAAGACGATTGGCAACCAGAATAGCACTTAAACCGGAAGAATCACAATAGCGGCAGTTACTTAAATCAAGTATAATGTTTTTTTCTCCTTTACCAGAGATTAAAACCAATTCAGATTTCAAACTGGGAGCCACATTGGTATCCAGTTTTTCCTCCATTACTTGAATTAAAGTATACTTTTCCAGTTTTTCAATCTTAAATTCCATAATTTAAAAATTTAAATTAAATAAAAGAACTATTCATCTGCTTTATCTTCTTTTTTTTCGTCTTCTTTAGAATCCTCAGCTTTAGCTTTTTTAGTAGACTTCTTTTCTTCTTTCTTTTCTTCTTTCTCTTCTATTTTCTTCTCTACTTTCTTTGGTTTTTCTTCTTTAGCAGCTTTAGTTTTCTTGGTTTCAACTTTTTTGGCTTCTTTGGCGTCCATCTCAGCTTTCTTTTCAGCTATTTCTTTCTTTTGTTCTTCTTCCATCTCGCTCTTAAGTGACGCTAATTCAGAAATATCTCCCAAAGTGGTTTTTTCAAGGTTTGATTTCACTTTTTTCTCTGCTTTTTTATTGGCTGCTGATTTTTGTTTCTTTATAGCTGCAACTTCTTCTCTCTTTTCATCCTCGAATACACGACTGTGAGAAAGAATTATTTTTCTGGATGATTTTGAGAATTCAATTACTTTGAATGGTAATTTCTCATCTGCTTTAGCAGCACTTCCATCTTCTTTTACCAAATGTTTAGGTGTTGCAAAACCTTCAACTCCATAAGGCAATGCTACTACAGCACCTTTATCAAATAATTCAACAATAGTTCCTTCATGGATTGAACCAACCGTAAATACTGATTCAAATACATCCCATGGGTTTTCTTCTAGTTGTTTATGGCCAAGGCTTAACCTTCTGTTTTCTTTATCGATTTCAAGAACTACAACTTCAATGATTTCTCCAATTGAAGTAAATTCTGCAGGGTGCTTAATTTTCTTTGTCCATGAAAGGTCAGAGATATGAATTAAACCATCAATTCCTTCTTCAATTTCAACAAAAACACCAAAGTTAGTAAAGTTACGAACTGTAGCTTTGTGTTTGCTACCTACAGCATATTTCTCGTCGATATTGTTCCATGGGTCAGGCTTCAATTG